>JAFPCT010000060.1 GCA_017390125.1 Treponema sp. | reverse complement strand
GATCTGTAATGCAGGTCAATTCCTCAGGAATCTGCTCGTCAGAGTGATTTACCTTAAAGATCCTGCGGTGTGCCGTAATCTCAGCCTTGGACAGCACATAGCCGTTTGTTGTAGCCGCAATATCCGAGCGGGAAGCCCTGAGCAGCGCAATATCCGTTACAATAACCTGCCGGCTTACTCCAAGCATATTGGAAAGCATAGAGCCGGAAAGAGGTTTTTCAGACCCCTCAAGCAGAGACAATATTTTTAGCCTTCTTTCTTCCCCGGTCAGTTTCATTTCTTATACTCCGTCTTTTTTTCAATCGATTTAAATTAAATTGCATGAAGATTTTTGAGTGACAAGTCCAAAATCGGCGCAGAATGAGTAAGCGCGCCGCTTGAAATGTAATCCACTCCCAAATCTGTAATGCGGGCAATATTTTCCTTTGTCACGTTGCCTGAAACTTCAACTTCGGCCTTGCCGCCGATAATCTGCATGGCTTCCTTCATTGTGTCGTGGCTCATGTTGTCGAGCATGATTATGTCGGCTCCGGCAGCAACTGCTTCCTTTACCTGGTCAAGAGTCTCTACCTCAACCTCAATCTTGCGTACAAAAGGAGCATATTCCTTTGCCATGCGGACAGCAGCAGTTACGCTTCCTGCGGCTCCAATGTGATTGTCCTTGAGCAGGACTCCGTCTGAAAGATTGTAGCGGTGGTTGTTTCCCCCTCCTACTTTTACTGCGTACTTTTCAAAAATACGATTGTTCGGAGTTGTCTTTCGTGTATCAAGAAGCTTTGTCTTTGTTCCGGCAAGAAGGAAAGCAACCTGATGTGTGTATGTCGCAATTCCGCTCATGCGCTGCAGATAGTTAAGAGCTGTACGTTCTCCGGAAAGAAGAACCCTTATATCACCCTGCACCAGAGCGATTTTCTGTCCTTTCTGAACGGCATCTCCGTCCTTTACAGAGAAAGTAACCTTTGTGTCATCACTCAAAAGCTCAAAAACACGGGCAAATACACCAAGACCTGCAATTATTCCCTCCTGTTTTGCAATAAGATCAACTTCACCTGGCTTAGGTTCCGGCATAACGGCGTTTGTAGAAACATCCTCGCTTGAAATGTCTTCTCTAAGCGCTTCTAGAATCAAGTTGTCCATGTTCATTTTCATGGTTATTTCGTTCATGATACTCTTTCATCCTTTTAATTTCGTCTAAGATTATCTTTTTGTATCCTCTGAAGAGGTTTTCTGTATCCTGATATTCAGCCGGATTCAGAGCCGCGGCACCAAAGTTCAGAGCCCTTATGCTTTTAATCTCCGATTCAATTGAGCGTGCCGCAATCCGTGCAAATACAAGGCTTTCCAAAAGCGAATTTGAAGCAAGCCTGTTCTTTCCGTGCACGCCGTTGCAGGAAGTTTCCCCTACTGCGTAAAGCCCGTTCATGGCAGTACGGCTTTTTTCATCAACGTCTACCCCGCCCATAAAATAATGCTGGGCAGGAACTACAGGTACAGGCTCTTTCGTACAGTCGTATCCTTCCTCAAGGCAGCGCTCGTAAATGTGCTTAAAATGGCCTGTAATTTCTTTTTCAGGAATATTTTCCATGGAAAGCCATACGCACGGAGTTCCGTCTTTTTCCATCTGGACAAGGATTGCATTTGTAACAACGTCCCGGGGCAGAAGCTCGTTTACAAAGCGTACGCCTCCGTCTTTCGGAAGCTTGTTGTAAAGTATTCCGCCCTCACCGCGGACGCTTTCACTTATAAGGAAAGCACAGTCCTTTCTGACTGCATTCTCCTGGCTTCCTGTGTAAAGAGTCGTAGGATGAATCTGAATGTAATCAGGGTTCTGCAAAGGAATTCCGTGTCTGAGGGCGATTCCAAGGGCATCCCCCGTCAGATGAGGATAGTTCGTTGAATGGGCAAAAAGACCGCCGATGCCGCCGCAAGCCCATACAGTTTCTGTAGAGCGGATTGCAAAAACATTTCCCTCAGAACCAGCAATAACGCCAGTGCAATATCGTTTTCCGCCGGCAGAAGCTTCCGTAATGTCGAGCATCGTAGTATTTTCAAGGAGGCGGACATTTTTAAGGGTGCGGACAACAGCCAGAAGATGACTTGTAATTTCCTCGCCGGTAATATCCTCATGGAAAAGGATTCTCGGAGTTGAATGAGCTCCTTCACGGGTATATTTCAGGCTGCCGTCGGAATCTTTCTCAAAACGAGTTCCGTAAGAAATAAGGTCTCGGATGACTTCTGGAGAATTGCGGATCATAAGCTCAACAGAACGTCTGTTGTTCTCATAATGCCCGGCCTTCAAAGTATCCTCAAAATATGACTCATAGTCAGACTCATCCTTAAGGACGCATATACCGCCCTGGGCAAGGTATGAATCGCACTTTTCTGCCTGGGACTTAGTAATGACAACAACGTCAAGATTTTCCGGAAGGTTCAGGGCGCAGTACAAGCCTGCGACACCACAACCAACAATAAGCACATCACACTGAATGTCTTTCATCATGCAAGCTCCAGCATGCGTTCAAGCGGCTTAACCGCAAGAACACGAGTATTTTCATCAACGTGACTGACAGGAGAATTATTTTTCAGGCAGTCACGAACTTTTTCCAGAGTAAGACGCTTCATGTTAGGACAGATCTGCTTTGCGCCGACAAAATAGTATTTCTTTTCCGGAGCAACAGCCTGCATTTCGTGCAGTACGCCGCTTTCCGTGCAGACAATAAATTCCTTTCCGCAGTCTTTCTTTACGAATTCAATCATCTCTTTTGTTGAGCCAAGGTAATCTGCCAGACCGCAAACCTCTTCTGTACATTCCGGATGAGCGATGATTTTTGCCTCGGGATGAAGGGAAAAACACTCCGATACAGCCTGAGCAGTAATGCTTGTGTGAACATGACAGAAGCCAGGATTAAGGATTACATTTTTTTCCGGTACCTGAGCGGCAACAAAGCGGCCCAGGTTTCCGTCAGGAATGAAGAATATGTTTTTGTTCGGAAGCTTCTTGACGATATTTACGGCATTTGATGAAGTGACGCATATATCCGAAAGAGCCTTGATGTTCGCCATGGAATTGATATAGCAGACAACGGCAAGGTCATCGTATTTTGCCCGCATTTCCGCAATTTTTGCAGGATCCACCATAAGGGCCATAGGACATACAGCGTCCATGGAAGGAATCAGCACAGTCTTCTGAGGGTTGATTATATTTGCACTTTCACCCATGAAGGTAACTCCGCAGAACACAATTGTTTTGTTCGGTACGGTCTTTGCAACTTTTGCAAGATAGAACGAATCACCTATGTAGTCCGCAATGTCCTGAATGCTGCCATCAACATAATAGTGAGCAAGGATAACGGCATCTTTTTCCTTACACAGAGCTTTAATTTCGTCTTTCAATGATTCGTCCATGACTTCAGGACTCCTGCTTTTTAATTTGTTTGAACCATATTACCATTATACGGCAGAGGTGACAAGACAGGTGTAAAACTTTTTACTGCCTGCTGTAAAGTTTTATAAAAAAAGAGAAAAAATTTGAAAAAAAAAGCAAAAAAAATGATTTTTTTTCTTGCATTCCTGAGAAAGAGTGGTAAGATAATGACTGTGAGACGGGCAGCCTAGGAACCTGTTACGACACATGACGGAGGCATTAATGGAGCCGACAAAAAACTAAAGCCGTATCGAGGCTTAAAACCGATAGGACAAAACCTATCTGCGGTTTGAAGCAGAACAATATTACGAATGCAAGTCAAAACTCATTGCGAGGAACCTTGCACATACAGGCCGGCAACAAAGCCGGCTTCTATTTTTTTACTCCCCCTTCCTGAAAAAAAATCCGCTTTATGGGTTTCAATCTGTATGCTATAATGAAGGTGAATGAAACAGGCTTTTTTATGCTTTTTGCTCACCACATTTCTTCTTTCCACGGGATGTCAAAGCGGACGCGTGCAGGTAAAAGAAAAAACTGACACACTGAGCCTGATTTTCGGCGGCGACATCATGGCCCACAAGCCCAACTTTAACATGAAAAACTATCCGGCAATCTGGGAAGACATTAAACCTCTGGTATCTTCATACGACCTGGCATTCGCAAACATCGAGGCACCGGTTTCTGAAAACCTGCCCTATTCTTCCTTTCCGAATTTCAACATGCACGGCGAATATCCGGAAGAAGCTGTAAAGGCAGGATTCAATGTTTTTTCCCTTGTGAACAACCACACAAATGACCAGGCTCTGGAAGGCATGACAGACACCTTGAGATGGGCTGAAAACATTGAGCGGCAGACTGCAGGCAGCGGGCGCCCTGTATATTTTTCCGGCCTGAAAAAAAACAAGGGCACTGAACTGGATTTCAGAATCATAGAAAAGAACGGCTGGAAAATCATTTTCTGCGCAGTTACAGAAATTCTGAACAGACCTACGTTCAAGGACAGCATGAATTTCATTTCCCCTTCAAAGAAAGGTCAGGAACAGTTCATCGCGCAGATAAAAAAACTCAGGGAAGAAAATCCGGCTCATCTTTTTGTCCTTTCCATACATTCATATGAACCGGAATATGTATCCCCTGTAGAAAAAAGCCGCAGGGATTACTACCTTAAGCTTCTTGAGAGCGGAGCTGACGTACTGTGGACAAATCATCCCCACATTCCAAGGGAAAAAGAATTTATCGGAAACAGGGCGACAGGGAAGCTTGAAAAAGTTATAATCTATGGAAACGGAAATTTGATCAGCGGACAGAGATGGGAGCCGGATTTCAAGAACCCTTCAAATCCACGGGACGACACAGGCGACGGCTATCTTCTGGAAGTTCAGTTTGCAAAATCTGAATCCATGGCGCCTTACATTGAATCCCAGCAGACATTCTTCATCACAACCTACATAAATTCGCGGTGGGAATTTGTGATAAGGCAGCTGAACGATGACTTTATAAAAAAACTGAATGATACGGGAAATACAACCTGGTCAAAATATATGGAACACAGAAAAAAAATTACGGAAATGACAAAGGAAACGATAACATGGCAATAGAATACGGAAAGTTACCGGTTTATGAACAGAAAGATCGAATACTGGAAGCTTTAAAAGAAAATCAGGTTATAGTTGTGCAAAGCCCTACCGGCTCAGGAAAAACAACTCAGCTTCCGATTATTCTTCACGAAGCCGGATACGACCAGAACGGAATGATCGCAGTAACTCAGCCGCGGCGCATCGCTGCCCTTTCGGTAAGTGAATTCATCTCAAAGCAGCTGGGAACAAGCTATCCAGGACTGGTCGGCTACAAAATGCGTTTTGAGGATAAAACCGACGAAACCACAAAGATAAAGATCATGACGGACGGAATCCTGCTTCAGGAAATGAAGCTTGATCCATGGCTCTCAAAATATTCGGTAATCATGGTAGACGAGGCCCATGAGCGAAGCCTGAACATTGACTTCGTGCTGGGACTTTTAAAGCGGGTCCTTGAAGTGCGCAAGGAATTCAAGGTAATTGTAAGCTCGGCAACCATGAACGCAGAAGCTTTCAGCAAATATTTTGGTTCATGTCCTGTCGTAACCATAGAAACCATCACATATCCGGTTACCATGGTCTACGATCCGCCGGCAATCTCTGCAAGCACAATCAGCGAGGCGGCATGCACTGCCCTTCTGAACAAAATCTGCGGAACGGTTGAGCGGATTCTCGACAATGACGAGGAAGGAGGCATCCTTATATTCCTTCCGGGAGAAAAAATCATAAAGGACTGCATGAAAATGCTGGACACCTCCCATTTTGCCCGAAAGATTCATACCCTTCCCCTTTACGGACGGCTTTCAAAGGAAGACCAGGAAAGAGTTTTCCTACCGGCTCCGAAGGGAAAGAAAAAAATCATAATCTCCACAAACATTGCAGAAACTTCAGTTACGATTTCTGACATTACGACGGTAATTGATTCCGGACTTGCTAAACTGAATTTCTATAATCCGCGGACATTTACCTCCAGCCTGATTGAAACGCCGGTAAGCAAGGCAAGCTGCAACCAGAGACGGGGCCGTGCCGGACGAACTCAGCCTGGAACCTGCTACAGGCTTTACCCGCGGAAGGATTTTGACACAAGGCAGATGTACACCACAGAAGAAATCTACCGCACGGACCTCAGCGAAGTCGTACTGCAGATGGCAGACCTTGGAATTACGGATTTTGCAGGCTTCGACTTCATTTCAGCGCCGGAAAAGGAAAACATCCTTGGAGCCGTAGACACTCTGAACATCCTTGGTGCGCTGGACAAGGACAACACCCTTTCTTCCGTAGGAAAAATGATGGTTCAGTTTCCTCTTGAACCGCGCATAAGCCGAATAATCGTTGAATCAATCATGAAATATCCGGACGTTCTGGAAGAAATCCTGATCGCCTCATCATTTCTTTCTGCAAATTCACCTTTCGTACTTCCTCCGGGAGAAGAAATGGAAGCCCGCCGTGCACACCATTCCTTCAGGGACATTCAGGGCGACTTTGTCTCATACCTTCACCTTTTCAGAGCCTTTGAAAAGGCAGAGGACAAGGAAAAATTCTGCAAAAAAAATTACCTTGATGAGCGCATCATGAAGGAAATTGAAAACATAGACACTCAGCTGAAAGACATAGTATACCACATGCAGATTCCTGTTACCGGCGGCGGAAAACTTTCAGACTACCTCTGCTGTATTGCGGCCGGAATGATGCAGTTTGTATGCGTGAGGGTAAAAAGGGACACCTACCGAAGCCTTACTGCAGACCATATCAGCATTCACCCGGGCAGCGTAATGTTCAAGCAGGATCCGCTCTACATTGTTGCAGGGGAAATCGTAAGAACTTCAAGAATGTACGCAATGAGCGTCTCTCCGCTTACAAAGACCATTTTGAACCAGCTTTCGCCGGACCTGCTTGGCAGGCTTGAAAACGGAAAGAGCGGAAGAAGCCTTGAGAAGCAGTCCGAAATATACGAAAAGAATGCTTCCCGAAAACAGAAAGAAAAGGAAAGCGGCAAAAAAGCTGTTGAGTCTAAAAAAGACGAAGACACCATTACTCTCGGAGGAATCGTATTTGAGGTCAAGAAGAGCCACGGAAAGAAAATTGTTCCAATGGGCTTTGAAGAATTCATTACGGCGGCAAAAATTGAAAAAGATGCCGAAAAACTCAGAAGTTTCGGTAACCTCAAGTCAAAAATCATCTGTCGGGACGGATTTACACTGCTTGACGGAGAAAAACTTTCTTCTTCTGTCAGAATTGCAAAAGCCATTTCCCTTAAGCCTGTAAAGGAAAGCGAATGGAACCGCAAGCTGAACGTAAACATAAACGAAGTGAACGCAGCCGAAACAATCAGCAGGGCTGTCGAGAATATTCTGAGGGTTGCGGTCGCAAAGCAGAAAAGCCGGGAATACGGCTTCATCTGTCTTTTCACAGACGGCAAAGGAACATACTGGAACAAAATCTCCAGGGGATTTTCAACGGCTCTGAACGAAAGCCTTTCCACTCTTGAGACTCTGGCAGATCAGAGTCAGGAATTCTTTACGGAAGAACAGCTTGCCGTAATCAACGAAAAATACAGGGTTCTTTCAGAACTTTCAAAATAAACGGGCTTCGCCGAAAAAGCCGGAGGAAGATTATTTTTTCTCTTCCGGCTTGTCGGCCGGCTTTTCATCAGTTTTTTCTGCTTTCTTTTCAGCCGGTTTTTCTTCCGGATTTTCTTCTAAACCGAGCAGTTTTCTTGCCCTCTTTCTGTTGGCAAGGTTTCCGGTTTTTGCATCAGCCAGAACCTGCAGAGCGCCTTTTGCCGATTCATAGCGGCCGCTCTTGTACATGTCAATTCCAAGTCCGCAGGTATCCGCATTTTTTGATTCCAGATATTTCTCGCAGACTTCTGCAAAATCATCATTGGGATTTTTCGCAATGGTTTTACCCAGAGACATCCTAAGCGGCTTTCTTCTGTCATCAGCAACTACAGAAAGCGCAAGCTCTTTTATCTGTTTTACGCCGATTCCTTTTTTACCGTATTTTAGAAGAGCTTCTGCTGCCATTGTCTTTGCAGAATCCGCAGATTTTTTTTCTTCAATCTGGGAAATAAGAAAATCATTTCCTTCCTTTGTATCAAGCTCTGCAATTGCAGGATAACAT
>JAFPCT010000059.1 GCA_017390125.1 Treponema sp. | reverse complement strand
TCAATCGAAATGAAGCAGATGTTCCGACGCCACAGGTTTTCAATTGAAAAACATCTTTCACCGGATGACATTCAGAATGAATTCTTTGAAGGAAGAAAGGACGGCTTGAGGGCTTTTGAAAACGTTCATTTTATGACAGCAAAAAATTATTAAACCAGATACAAATTTTATGGAGGTACACTATGAGTGGAAAAAATTATAAGGACATTGAATCAGCTTTGATTCACGGCGGAATTTATGGAGACAGTCTTACAGGTGCAGTAAATGTACCGATCTATCAGACTTCAACTTATGAGCAGCAGGGTCTGGGTCAGAACAAGGGCTGGGAATATTCCCGCACCGGAAATCCAACTCGTGCAGCTCTGGAAGCATTGATTGCTGAGCTTGAGGGTGGAACTCACGGATTTGCATTTGGGTCAGGAATGGCCGCAAGCACAGCAGTGCTCAGTCTTTTCAAAACAGGGGACAAGGTGCTCATCTCAAGCAACGTATACGGCGGAACGTTCCGCGTTCTTGACAAAATCTTCAAGAATTTTGGAATTGCATACTCAATTGAAGATACGACAAATCTGGCTGCCCTTGAGACAAAGATTACCCCGGACGTAAAGGCAATCTGGATTGAAACTCCGGCAAATCCTCTTCTTACAATTACTGATCTTGCAGGAATTGCCTCGCTTGCAAAAAAACACAACATTCTTTCTGTCGTAGACAATACATTCATGACTCCGTACCTTCAGCGTCCGATTGAGCAGGGAATTGATATCGTCGTTCACAGTGCTACAAAATATCTTGGCGGACACAGTGACGTCGTTGCTGGTCTTGCAGTCGTTCATGATGCTGCCCTTGCAGAAAGAATTGCTTTCATTCAGAACGCTACAGGCGGTGTGCTTGGACCTTTTGATTCTTTCCTTCTTATCCGTGGAATTAAGACTCTTGGAGTTCGCCTTGACCGCCATACTCAGAATGCAGAAAAAATTGCAGAGCACCTTAAGGCTCATCCTGCAGTAAAGAACATTTACTATCCGGGCCTTAAGAGCGATTCCGGCTATGAAATCAACAGAAAACAGGCTAAGAACGGCGGCGCAATGATTTCTTTTGAGCTTTATGAAAACTATGACATCAAGAAGTTCTTCTCTTCACTTGGACTTGCTGCCCTTGCAGAAAGTCTTGGTGGTGTAGAAAGCCTTGTATGCCATCCTGCTACAATGACACACGCCTCAATTCCAAAGGATATCCGGGACAAAGTAGGAATTACAGACGGACTCATCCGCCTTTCTGTTGGAATTGAAAGCGCAGAGGACATTATTGCTGACATTGATCAGGCTATTGAGGCTGCAAAATAAGAAAATTGATTCGTAGGACGGAGAAAAATATGAATTATTATAACGGAATGCAGGAGCTGGTTGGAAATACACCGCTCGTAAAATTGAATAACGTAAAACTGCCGGAAGGCGTGAACCTTTATGCAAAACTTGAACTTTACAATCCAAGCGGAAGCGTAAAGGACAGAACAGGACGCTGCATGGTGGAAGCCGCTGAACGTGACGGCCTGCTTAAAAAAGGTGGTACCATTGTTGAGGGAACTGCCGGAAATACAGGTCTCGGAATTGCCTTTGCAGCCTTAAACAAGGGCTACCGCGTAATTTTTGTCGTTCCTGAAAAATTTTCCCAGGAAAAGCAGACTCTTATGCGCGCTCTCGGTGCGGAAATCGTGAACATTCCGCGCTCAGAAGGAATGCTTGGGGCTGCCAGAAAGGCAGAGGAGATCAAGGCTTCCATTCCGGGCAGCGTAAGCCTGAAGCAGTTTGAGAATCCTGCCAATCCGATTGCCCATTATGAGACAACAGGTCCGGAAATCTATTCTGCTTTGGACGGAAAGGTTGACTACCTGATTGCCGGCGCAGGAAGCGGAGGAACTTATGCAGGAATCGTAAAGTACCTTAAGGAAAAGAATCCTGCGATAAAGGGTATCCTTGCAGATCCGATTGGTTCAAGCATGGGTGGCGGCGAGCACGGCGACTATGATATTGAAGGAATTGGAAACGATTTCATCCCTAAGACAATGGACATGTCCCTTGTTGATGAGGTAATAAAGGTAAATGATGACGATGCTTTCGGCGGTGCAAGGATTCTTGCCAGACAGGAAGGAATCATTGCCGGTTCTTCAAGCGGTGCCGCATTTGCCGCTGCAGTAAAACTTGCAGAGGAAGGAAAGAGGGGTAACTTTGTAGTTGTATTCCCTGACCGTGGAGACAGATATTTTTCAAAGGGTCTTTTCCAGTAAGATTCAGCAGGAGGACACTAGCTGCCCTGACGGGCGGCTTGTGCCCTTGAGACTGAATATGCCTGCTTAAGTCCTATCGAAAAGAATACCGGCAGGATTGCGGACATCATTCTTATGCCGGGTTTCCCGCCCCGGGCAAGCCATGCACGTTTTGCCTGTTCCCAGTTCTTGTATACCATTGGAATAAAACAAACAAAAAGCGCAAGAGTATTTGAAAGACTGTTCTTTTTTGAAACAGGAAGAATTCTGCGGAGAGTGCTTTCTATGCAGCATATTCCTTCCCGTATCTGCAGGATGGTTGAAGTTTTGAAAAGAATCGAGGCGCCCTGCATCATGCAGAAAAGTTTCAGAAGCATCCTGACGGTCTGAATGTTTGTAAAAGTCGTGAAAAATGCTTCTTTCAGTCCGTCTGCAAAAAAACGGGCGATAAAACTTGAAAGGTACAGAAAAATTCCGTAATAGAGAACTGGTTTCAAATCTGCGGCCTGTTCTTCAGGTGAAAAACGAAGAATACAGGCAACAACAAGCTGAATGACAATCATTCCGGCCGCAAAATAAAAGGGCAGGTAAAAGATCAGGATGCTCAGCACAGGAATGAGGAGAACTTTCAGAACCGGCGGCATCCTGTGCAGGATTGAATTTCCGCCTTTGTATGAGAATGCAAGACTTTGTTTTCCGGCCTTTACCAAATTAGATCTCCAGTCGTTCTGTAAGTGTTGAAGGGACTGCGTATGTTCCACTGCTCAACATTTATGTTTTTTTCAACAATTTCTTCCGGTTTTCCGTCAAATACCTTTTCGCCCCGGAACAGCACTATGAACCTGTCTGCAAGGGCAAGGCATTTTTCTATTTCGTGTGTAAGCAGCAGGATAGTTTTTTTCTGCTGCTTAAGATCCCTGATGAGTGCGTTTACCTGTTTTACGCCGGTATAATCAAGGTTTGCAAAGGGTTCGTCCAGAATGATTACAGGAAGGTCCATTGCAAGCATGCAGGCTACTGCAAGCCGGCGTTTTTCTCCGCCTGAAAGGAACCTTGCGGGATGATCTTTCTTGTGGCTCAGACCTGTTTTTTCAAGAGCCTGCAATACGGCCTGATCAACTTTTTCTTTTTTCCATCCAAGATTTTTCGGTCCGTAGGCAATGTCTTCGGCCGGAGTTTCCCCAAGAATCTGGGTCTCCGCTTCCTGAAATACAAGTCCGGCTTTCCCGAAAGTGCTTATCTTTCCGCTGTCCGGCTCCTCAAGTCCTGCGATGATTGACATGAGAAGGCTTTTTCCGGAACCGTTTTCTCCGCCGATTACGCAGCAGGTGCCTTCCTCAATTTCAAAACTTACTCCTTTCAGTATGTTGCGGTTACCGTCCGGAGTTTTAAATGATTTTTTTATGTTCTGCACGGAAAGTTTATTCATTTTCACCCGTCGAATTTTCGTTCCTGGTGGAACTGTAGAGGTACTGGGCAACTACCGGCCTGATCTTTACGGCTACAGGAACAGATACAATTATTTTGAGCAGGTCTCCGGGCAGGTAAGGAATTACGCAGGCAGCCATTGTGTAGCCGAATACTGTCTTGTCCTGCGGTACTTTTCCGTTTCCTGCTGCCCATGCGGCAAAGCGGATTAGGCCCGGGATGTAAAGGATAACCATTCCTGCAAAAATTGCAAGGGCGATTCTTGCGCAGAGCTTTATGTCTGCATTTTTTTCTGAAACAGAAGGTTTTCCGGATATGATACCTGCAATAAATGCTCCCAGAAGATATCCAGGATAGAATCCTCCTGTTGGTCCCATAAGGACTGCAAGTCCTGAAGTGCCCCCGGCAAATACAGGAAGTCCTATGGCACCAGCAGCAATGAAAAGGGCCGTTGGTGCCCAGCCGGACAGTCCGCCAAGCAGTACTCCTGTAAGAATGCAGAGTACGTTCTGCAGTACAATCGGAACAAATCCCAGCGGAATTTTTATAAAGCATCCGGCACAGATGATTGCCGCAAGCAGAGCTGTAAATACGTATTTAAGTGATTTTGTGTCTTTCATATAATCCTCTTTTTTATAAAGTTCTTCCCGGATTAAATCAGCTCCCCGGTAAAGTCGTCTGCCG
>JAFPCT010000058.1 GCA_017390125.1 Treponema sp. | reverse complement strand
CCCTGTGGAAGAACCAGATGGTTCTGGCTCTGGGTATTGCCCATTCCACCGAAGCCGCCCAGGCACAGCGCCAGGTGACCGACATCACCAATGCGCTGCTGAAGCAGAATGCAGAAAAACTGCATACAATGTAGAATACAGTGATGTTTGTATCAGGGTAATGGTCGCGGGTAAGGATTGCGTGTTTTGCTGTGTACATACAGCAGATTTTGGAACAATATTCGTGTCCCTTTGTGCTGTCTGCAGAGCAGCGGCTTCCTACGCACTGAACGAATACGATGTTCTTTGGTTCTTTTCCGTCAGAAGGGCGAAGAAGGTGACCGTTTGTAGGACCAGAAGCATTGCAGAGACGTTCGAATTCAAGTGAAGAAACAACGTCCGGGCTCTGGCTGTATGCGTATTCATCAAATTTCTTAAGGTCAATCGGATTGTAACCTGTGGCAACGATGATTGCACCGTATTTTTCTGTAATAACCTGTTCTTTCTGGTGGAAATCAATTGCACCTGCAGCACAAGCTTTTTCACAGAAACCGCAGACATTGTCCTTTCCGTTTGCAAGACCTTTCATGTGGAGACAGTAAGTTGAATCAATGCTTGCAACTTTTGGTACTGCCTGAGCGAACGGAATGTCGATTGCCTTTCTGTTGTTCAAGTTCAAGTTGAATGCGTTAGGAACTTTTTTGTTAGGACACTTTTCGATACAAGCACCACATCCAGTACATTTCGTTTCGTCTACAAAACGCGGATGACGCTTGATGTCGATAGTAAAGTTTCCGATGTATCCCTTTACGCCTACAACTTCTGAGTAAGAGAGAATGCGGATGTTCGGATTCTGGCTTACTTCTGTCATTTTTGGAGTAACGATACAAGAAGCGCAGTCAAGGGTAGGGAATGTCTTGTCGAGCATTGCCATCTTTCCGCCGACTGTTACGTTCTTTTCTACGATATCAACCGGGAATCCTGCATCTGCGATGTCCAATGCGGCTGTAATGCCGGCAATACCACCACCGATAACAAGGGCACGCTTTGTCATTGGAGTTTCACCAGGAACAAGCGGTGTATCCAGGATTGTTTTTGCGATTGCAGCCTTACCAAGTGCAATTGCTTTTTCTGTAGCGTCGCCCATGTCTTTCATTACCCAAGAGCACTGCTCTCGGATGTTGGCAACTTCTACTTTATAAGGGTTAAGACCGGCACGTTCTGCGCAGGCACGGAATGTTTTTTCGTGCATACGTGGAGAACATGAACAGAGAACAACACCGGTAAGCTTGTCGTTCTTGATATGGTCTTCGATCATTTGCTGTCCGGCAGATGAACACATGTAAGTGTAGTTTGTTGAATAAACAACTCCGTCTACCTTACCAAGTTCTTCTGCTACTTTTGCTACGTCAACTGTTCCGGCAATGTTAGTACCACAGTGACATACAAAAACACCAATTCTTTCCATTTTCTCTGTGGCTCCTTACTTCTTGTATTTTCTGAAAGCGCTGACGATAGCCTGCTGAGGCATATCTTCGTCCAAATGTTCCGGCACCTGGTCTGGATCAAGGTGGTGAGGACCACGCTGACCTTCTACAAGCTGGCGTACTGCATCAATGATTCTTACAGGCTCAACCTGACGAGGACAACGTTCCAGACACGCGAAACATGAAAGACATGCATAAATTGACTTTGTCTTAAGCAAAGGTTCAATCTCGCCTTTTTCTACCATCTGAACGAACTGATGCGGATGGTATTCCATTGAATCATAGTTAGGACATGTGCCAGAGCACTTTCCGCAGACCATACATTTTTTTGTATTAACACCGCTGGCCAAAAGAATCTGCTCACGAAGCTGTTCAATTTCATTCTTAAGCATTTGCAGCCTCCTTTTCCAGAGAAGAAAGGGCTTCTTCTTTTACTCCAAGTGCTTCTGCAAGAAGTTCAGAGAAATAGATTACGTCGAGTTTTGAATCTTTTCTGTTCTTTATAAGGTTATAGCGGCAGAGAGGGCAGCTTGTAACCAGAACTTCAGCTCCAAAATCTTCGGCATTGCCAAGAATAGCTTTTGCTCTGCTTTCAGGAATTGAAGGATTTTCAAACTGTGCATATGCGCCGCAGCATTCGTTTCTCTGTGCAAAAATTACAGGAGTTGCTCCGATTGCAGTTATGAAATCTTCAATGATTTTCGGGTTTTCAGGGTCATCAAACTGGAGCACTTCGCTAGGACGAAGGAGAAGGCATCCGTAGTAAGCTCCGATTTTTTTGCCCTTCAAAGGATTTTTTACGGCTGCTTTTACTTTGTCCCAGCCGATTACATCACGGAGAATTTCAAGGAAGTGAAGAACTTTTGTTTCTCCATGGTATTCAATTCCGTCTGCGCTAAGGTAATTATTTGCTTTAAGAATTGTATTTTCGTCTTCTGTCATGTCACGGTTAACCTGTTTGAGTACGTTGTAACAAGCAGAGCAGAGCGTAACAAGATCCTGTTCATGATCACGTGCATCTGCAAGCGCGCGGACAGAAGAAAGTTTTGGTGCTACTTCAAGTGAACCCATAGGGTATACACCGCCGCAGCACTGCCATTCCTGAATTTCCTGAAGCTCAAAACCCAAGGCTTTCGCAGAAAATCTTGCAAATGCATCAAGCTCTTTAGCCTTGTTCTTGAGTGTACATCCAGGGAAATATGAATAGATTAATTTATCGCTCATTTTTTTACCCCAGCCATTTCTTCAGGTTTGAACACCTCATCGAACTTTTCTGCAGAAAGGAATCCAAGGCTTACACAGGCTTCCTTGAGAGAAAGGTTTTCCTCGTATGCTTTGTGGCTTACCTTTGCGGCATTTTCGTAGCCGATGTAAGGATTGAGAGCCGTTACAAGCATGAGAGAATTGTAGAGGTTGTGGTGCATCTTCTCTTTGTTTGCAGTAATTCCAACAGCACAGTTGTTGTTGAAAGAAATAATTGATTCAGCGAGAAGGCGTACTGACTGAATGAAGTTATATGCGATTACCGGCATAAATACGTTAAGCTCAAAGTTACCCTGGCTGGCCGCAAATCCAACAGCGGCATCGTTACCCATTACCTGAACGGCAACCATTGTAACAGCCTCGCACTGAGTAGGATTTACTTTACCAGGCATAATTGAAGAACCCGGTTCATTTTCCGGAATATGGATTTCTCCAAGACCGTCTCGTGGACCTGAGGCAAGCCAGCGTACGTCGTTCGCAATCTTCATCATGTCTGCTGCAAGAGCCTTTACGGCACCATGAGCAAAAACAAGTTCGTCTTTTGAAGTAAGCGCATGGAATTTATTTGGGGCAGTTACGAAGTCCTTTCCAGTAAGTTTAGAAACTTCTTCTGCAACTTTTACGTCAAAACCTTTTGGCGCGTTAAGACCTGTTCCTACTGCAGTTCCGCCCAAAGCAAGCTGCTTGAGATACGGAAGGGAAGAGCAGATCATCTCACGGTCACGCTCAAGAGATGTTCTCCAGCCCGAAATTTCCTGACTGAAAGAAATAGGTACAGCATCCTGAAGGTGTGTTCGGCCAGACT
>JAFPCT010000057.1 GCA_017390125.1 Treponema sp. | reverse complement strand
TCTTGTCTTGCTTTTGTAAGTGCGTGCCATGCAAGCTGCGGCGTAATGTAAAGTTGTTTAATGATTGTCATGCCGCAAGTGTAATGATTTGCTTATGAAAAATCTACTGTTGCACTACCCATGGACTACCCATAGTTTTAGCAGGGTTATTATGTGTTGGGTAAGAAATTAAATGCTTTTGTGAAGTGGCAGTAAATGGGAAAATATGATATATTTGAACATGAGGAAATTATGAAAGGAAACGTTATTGTAGGTCAGTCGGGCGGTCCGACATGTGTAATTAATTCAACTCTTGCAGGTGTTTACAAGGCTTCGAAGGATCTGGGAGTCGGCAAGGTGTTCGGAATGCTCCACGGCATAAAGGGCTTTTTGAATGACGAGTATGTTGATCTTGATGACAAGCTTCCGTACAACATTGACATTGATCTTTTGAAGCGTACTCCGGCTTCTTATCTTGGTTCCTGCCGTTTCAAGCTTCCTGAAATTTCAGAGGGCAGGGAAATATATGAGAAAATCTTTGAGAAATTGAAGGCCCTTGAGATAAGCTGTTTCTTCTACATCGGTGGAAATGATTCCATGGACACCATTAAAAAACTTTCCGACTATGGAAAACAGGTTGACAGTCCTATACGTTTTATGGGAGTTCCAAAAACCATTGATAATGACCTTGCGATGACAGATCATACACCGGGATTCGGCAGCGCTGCAAAATACATTGCCACAACCCTTAAGGAGCTTGTGTGCGACTGCCGCATTTACGACTGTCCGGCCGTAACTATTGTTGAGATCATGGGACGGAATGCCGGCTGGCTTACTGCAAGCGCCGCCCTTGTCCGTGGTGAGGATTCAGAAGGCGTTGACCTTATTTTCCTTCCGGAAAAGCCATTTGACGTTGATTTCTTCCTTCGCCGCGTAAAGGAAGTGGTTGCCCAGAAAAAATATTGTGTCGTTGCCCTCAGTGAAGGCGTACGCCTTGCAGACGGACGTTTTGTATGCGAGCTGGGAGCAGATGATGGGGCCGTAGATGCTTTCGGTCACAAGATGATGAGCGGTTCTGCAAAATATCTTGAGAATCTTGTAAAGGAAAAAATGAGCATAAAGGCTAGGTCTATTGAAATCTCAACCCTTCAGCGCTGTGCAAGCCACTTTGCGAGCCTTACGGACATTGAGGAAGCCTTTGACTGCGGAGCAACTGCCGTTAATGCTGCCATGTTTGATCTTGAGACAGGAAAGGTTGTCTGCATGAAGAGAGCAAGCAACGTTCCTTACAAAATCATTTACGAAATCGCAGACGTTCATAACATTGCCAACGTGGAAAAAACTGTTCCTGCTGAATGGATAACGGAAGACTACGTAACGGAAGAAGCCGTTCATTACATCCGCCCTCTGATTCAGGGAGAGCTGAATCCGATCCTAAACGACGGTCTCCCTCGCCAGATCCGCCTGTAATCAGTATGCAGCACGCCAGCCTGCGGTTTTGTAAAAACCGTCTTCGACTGTAAGCTATTTTTTTTGTGGGTTTGCATATCATATATAAAAACACTATAATTAAAGAATGGATTTTTCTGAATTTAACTTAAATGAAAGCCTCGTAAAGGGGCTTGAAAAAGCAGGATATGTTACCTGCACTCCTGTTCAGGAACAGGTTTTAAATATGTCGCAGGACGGTTCCGACTTATATGTTCAGTCTCAGACAGGAACTGGAAAAACTGCAGCTTACCTTGTTGCTATAATACAAGAAATGCTTTCAAACGAAAAAAACAAGGGAAAGAAAGCATTGATTATGGTTCCTACCCGAGAGCTTGCCGTTCAGGTTGAGGAAGAAGCAAAGACACTCTGTTCTGCTGCCGAATTGAAGCCTTTCAGCGTTTATGGCGGAGTAGGCTATGAAAAGCAGATTTCCGCAATAAAAAAAGGCGTAGACATTTTAGTCGGAACACCGGGCCGTCTCATTGACCTGCAGGAAGGCGGAAACCTTTCTATGGCTGACGTAGCTTTTGTCGTAATTGACGAAGCAGACCGCATGTTCGACATGGGATTTTATCCTGATCTTCGCAAAATCATGAAGCAGATTCCTGCAAATGACGCTCGCCAGACCATGCTTTTTTCAGCAACATTGAACACTTACGTAAAAAATCTTGCATGGGAATATACCCGTGATCCTAAGGAAATTGAAATCGAAGCAGAGAGCATAACTGTTTCTGAAATCGATCAGGAGCTCCTTCACGTTTCAAGTGATGAGAAGATGAAGCTTCTTCTTGGAATTCTTAAAAATGAAAACCCGGAAAGCGTAATCATTTTCTGTAATACAAAGCGGAGCTGCGAAGTAACTGCAAAGCGCCTCATCATGAACGACATCAAGGCTGAATTCCTTATCGGTGACCTTCCTCAGTCAAAGCGTCTTCAGATTTTAAAGGCAATCAAGGCTGGAGAAGTAAAGGTTCTTGTCGCTACAGACGTTGCTGCCCGAGGAATCGATGTTGATGATCTTGCAATGGTAATCAATTACGACCTTCCTAACGAATCTGAAAACTATGTTCACCGCATCGGTCGTACAGCCCGCGCCGGAAAAACTGGAAAGGCATACACTTTCTGCTCTGAGCAGGACGTATACAGCCTTCCTGCAATTGAGCGCTACATTGAGATGTCAATTCCTGCAAAAGTTGCATATCCGGAACAGATGCTTGAGGATAAGTCTGCAGGAATCTACATCAAGACAGAAAACTGGCACGATGATGATGATTACGAGAAACGCGGCGGAAGACGTTCCGGAGACGGAAAACGAGGTTCTTCACGCTCTGGCGGAAAAGGCAAGGGGGATCGCGGCGAAAAACGCGGAGAATATAAGTCAGACCGCTACAAGGGAAAGAAAGATTCCTACAAAAGAGACGGTTCAAAAAAAGACGGATACAAGAAAAACCGCAAATATGACAAAAAGTCCCTTGAAGGAATGGAAAACCTTTCATTTGAAGAGCGCATGAAGTTCTACAAGGAAAAGTACGGTGCAGGAAAAACTTCTGGAAAAGGAAATGCCGGAGGATACAAAAAGCACTACAACAAGGGCGGATATACAAACGTTAAAGGCAACAAATATGCTAAAAAACGTCAGGCTCCTGCAAAACAGGTTGAAAAGAAGGGCTTGTTTGCCCGCATAAAAGCTTTCTTCGGAAGGTAATATAGGAACAGTACATGATTACAGTTAGTGACGTAAGCGTCAGATTCAGCGAGAAACCGCTGTTCAAGGACGTAAACTTAAAATTTACAAACGGCAACTGCTACGGAATTACAGGAGCGAACGGAGCCGGAAAATCTACATTCCTTAAGGTTCTTTCGGGAGACCTTGAGCACGATTCTGGTACAATCACAATTTCCACAGGGGAACGAATGGCTGTGCTCAAGCAGGATCACTTTGCATATGATACATATTCTGTAAAGGATACCGTAATGATGGGATTCCCTAAGCTTTATGAGCTCAGCAAAGCCATTGAGGAAATTTACCAGAAACCAGATTTTTCTGACGAAGACGGAATGAAAGCTGCTGAAATGCAGGGTGAATTTGGCGAAATCGGTGGATATGAGGCAGAAAATCAGATT
>JAFPCT010000056.1 GCA_017390125.1 Treponema sp. | reverse complement strand
GTAAATTTTGAGCACCATAAAAAGGCAGGTGGTTTTTAAAAATGGCCTATGATGACGAATTCAGAACAGATGAATTTGAAAATGAGCATGGTGAGGAAATTGAAGAATTTCCGGTAGATGAAGAATTTTTATATTTAAATGAAATGGAAGAATTTGATGAAAGATTCTTCCATTGGGACGAATATAACAAAGAATTTGAATCCGGACTTAAAGTAAAGGAAGAAGAGGACGAGGATTCTGAAGAGGATGAGGAAGAAGAAAGCCGTTTTTCCAAAGCAAAGCCGGCACGAAAAAAACTTTCAGGAATCCGAAAAGCAGCAGAAGCGATAAAAATGAGCGCAATAGCCATAACTGCAGGAGCAGTTGTAGTAAGCAGTTCACCGCAGATTCTTGATGGAATACTTCCGCGTGATGAAATCCATACCGAAGAACATATTCATGTTGAATCCGGCGAATGGCAGATGACGATATGTGCCACATGCCTTGCGGAAGGAGAGCAGATTATAGTCTGCTCCGATTGCGGAGAAACACTTCGAAAAGAAACCATACCGGTTCTTGAACATATTCCGGGACTTTGGGAAACGAGTGTTTTTGCAACCTGCAAAGACGACGGAACGGAAGTAAAGCTTTGTACCGATTGCAGTACTGTTCTCGAATCCAGAATAATCGCTGCCGGTGAACATCTTGCGGGCGATTGGATAATTGATATTGAGCCAAGCTGTACCGTCCCGGGACACAGACATACGGAATGCGTTGCCTGCGGAACGCTTATTGATGAAGAAGAAATGAATGCTTCCCATAAGGAAGTTGTTATTCCGGCGAAAGAAGCAACCTGTAACGAAGAAGGCCTTACCGAAGGAAAGAAGTGTTCCGTTTGCGGAAAGGTCATTATAAAGCAGGAGAAAATAAATGTTCTGGATCATGTGATTGTAACAGATGCGGCGGTGGATGCAACCTGTGCAAAACCCGGACTTACAGAAGGAAGCCACTGTTCCATCTGCGGAAAAGTTGTTGTTGAACAAAAGCAGATAACTGTTCCGCATACGGTCGTTACAGATGCAGGAACCCCTGCCGATTGCTATAATACAGGTCTTACGGAAGGAAGCCATTGTTCCGTTTGCGGACAGACGATTGTTGAGCAGAACGTAATTCCGATAACTCATGATCCGGTGACTGTTCAGGGATATCCATCCACATGTGTTGATCACGGTCTGAGCGACAGCAGTTATTGCAGAAGATGCCAGACCCAGATCACTGAGGCAAAGGAACTTCCTCTTGCAAACCACAGCACGATTACTGAACCGGGACAAGCTCCGAACTGCTGTGAACCCGGATATACGGATATGATTTATTGTTCCGTATGCAAGACGATAGTTCAGGAATCCCAATCAATTCCTGTCAATCCTGATGCTCACAGCTGGGTTCTCGGAGCAGGACCTGCAGCAGGAATGGATTATTATTACTGTCAATATTGCGGAATCAGTAAACCTTAATATTAAAAGTAAATGAAAAGAGGCTTTAACTATGGAAAAGAAAAATATCGGAAAAATCATCATTTCGTTTATTCTTGCAGCAGTTGCAGTTGTTATTTTTACTCCTTCGCTTCAGAGATTCCTTCCGGAAAATATTAAAACTGAAATTAACGCATTTATCAGTGAACATTTTGCAGAAAACGCCCTTGCGGGAATAACCTTTGCGGAAATCTGTGCCGCAATTCTTGCTCTCATAATCACTTTTGCAGTAGCAAACGTTGTAAAAT
>JAFPCT010000055.1 GCA_017390125.1 Treponema sp. | reverse complement strand
GAAATAACCGGTTTCCCGGTGAACACAATAAAATCCCATGTATTCAGGGCAAAAAAAATTCTAAAGCAGAAACTGGAGGCTTTTTATGAACAGTGAAAAATGTGATTTTATATTGAATCAGTATCTTATGCTCGACAAGAACGAGCGGGTTCCTCTCAGGCTTTCCCTGCATCTTCTGTTCTGCAAAAAATGCAGGAATCAGATAAAAATGCTCAGGTTTGCAGAGGAAAAGATTGCATCTCCGCTTTCTATGCCTTCGCCAGTAACAGATGAAACAATACAGAAAATAATGGATTCCGTTTCTCCGGAAATGTATAAAAAAATGCAGAAAAAGCCGGTTCCTCTTGTCAGCTGGATTATCGGCGGCATAGTATTGATTTTCCTGCCCCTGATCTCAATCCGTTCAATTTCACTTATGAACAGCAGGACTCTTTCTATGACTTACGCCCTTCTGATTGCTTTCTGCATAACGGCGTACTGCACGGTCTTTGTATTCGGAAACATTGATGCATTCATCAAAAAAATCTCCGGAAAGCCCGCCGCATAATTAACGCCACAATGCCATAGGGTTTACAGTTTTTCCGAATTTATAGACTGTAAAATGAAGGTGCGGACCGGTACTCATTCCGGTGCTGCCCACCTTTCCGATGCGGGTATTTGTATCAACATACTGGCCGCGGGTAACCAGGGTCGCGCTCATATGTCCGTAAAGAGATTTATATCCGGAATGATGAGTTATGATTACATAGTTTCCGTATACATTGTTGAATCCCACAGATGTAACTGTTCCGCCCAAAGCGGCATAAATCGAAGTTCCCATAGGAGCCGCCATATCAACGCCTGAGTGGTAAGAGCGCTTTCCATTGAACGGCGACTGACGCCATCCGTAATAAGAAGAAAGCCAATAGCGGCTGTGAAGAGGCTTGTGGAAAAGATCTCCGTTGATTTCCTGCCTTGTAACCCAGTCAAGCTGTGCGTCAGGAACAAAAAGCGTAGTTCCGGCAACCAGAGCCTTTTCCTTGTCAAGATGATTTATGCCGGAACATTTTTCTGCGCTTACCTCATATTTTTCTGCAATTGCAGAAACTGTTTCTCCGTCCCTTCGTACAGTGTAAACGATTCCAGGCATGCTTGGAATCTTAAGATACTGTCCGATCTGAAGAAGACGGGACTGGTGAATATTGTTCACGCTGATAATTGTATCCTGAGTAATATTGAATTTGTCTGCGATGAAACCGATCATGTCGCCTTTTTTTACACGGTAGGTAAAATAGCAGAGATCAAGTCCCTCTGATGAATAGGCATCTTGATTAAGTACAGAGGCAGCGGCATCAAGGCTGTCAGCTTCTGTGGCATCCTGGACAACTGCATTCATGAAAGAGTCTTCCACAACACCATTATCTGCCTTCAGGTCTGAGGAGCCTACTTTTGCAAGCAGAACTGAGCCGGAAGGATCAAGTTCATTTTCCTTGTAATCAGGGACACCGGCAGTCTCAAGACCTCCAACACCCTTTTCGACATTTATTGTACCTGCAAGATAAAGGCTTCCGCATGCAATTCCTCCGCCCAAACAAAAAGCCAGGATGGAATTGGTTAGTATTCTTTTTATTCTTGTATCAAAAATCCTGTAATACATGTTTTCTATTTTTAAAATAAATCTGTTCTCTTTGCAATTATCGTGTTTCTTCATAATACCACCTATTTGCGTCCAATGCCAACAAGAAATGTTTCAAAAGATTCAGATCTGCATGCTTCTGGCTTGAAGCCTTTTGCAAGTGTAAAAAGCTCACGCATTTTTTTAAGGAATTTCTGCTGATCACCGTTCTGGAAAATTTTTACGCAGAAATTTCCGCCTTTTTTAAGCATTGTTTCGCCATACCATATTGCCATTTCTACAAGCTGTTCTGAGCGGGCAGTATCAACGATTCTGTTTCCTGTTGTCAAAGGAGCGGCATCACAAACGACAAGGTCAAAAGGCCCCCTCTCCTTTATCTGCCTGCGGATTCCAGGATCATTCAAATCTCCCTGAAGGAAAAAGAGCTTGTCGCCCCGGACGCTTTTACTCAACGGGTTCAAGTCACAGCTGGTAACGGAACCGCCTTCCCCGAGATTTCGCAGAAGAAATGTAGTCCAGCTGCCTGGAGCAGCACCTAAATCAAGAACATTGCAATTTTTTTTAATCATCCCGAATTTTTCGTCCATTTCTTTCAACTTATAGACAGAACGGGCAGGATAGCCTTCTGAAAACGCTTTCTGAGACCAATAATCCGGTTTTTCATAACTATTTGCTGGCATAACACTTATTCTTCGGCTTTTTTCTGCATTTATTTTATGATTTTTTGCAATCCATCTGTGATGCCGGCAGAAATTGATTTAAATGCACTTATTCATATAAAATACACTGTAATATGAACGAAAATATTAAATCCATTTTAAGCCGTATTGAGCTTTCACTTCAGGAAGCCCTTCCGGCTGAAACAAACCAGCAATGGCAGAAAGCCGCTTTCAAGAAAACATCTCACGCAGAAAAAGAGCACTTTGCACAGCTCATAACGCCTTGCCGCACCCTTATGGATTCAGGCGGAAAACGCTGGCGACCTCTGCTTCTTGTACTTTCCAGCGAGCTCTGCCGTCAGGGAGGAAAAGAATCTCCGCTCTCCCTTGAGCAGACGTATTCCCTTACACCTCTGGTTGAATTCGTTCATACGGCCTCCCTCATCCATGACGACATTGAGGATTCCGCAGACTCCCGCCGTGGACTTCCCTGCGCCCACATTACTTACGGACTGGACACAGCCCTGAACGCGGCTTCATGGCTCTATTTCCTTGCGCCATCATCAATAGACAGCCTTCCGGTCTCCCAGGAGCTTAAAAACAGGCTCTACGCCCTTTACGCCGGAGAAGTGCGCCGTCTGCACCTCGGACAGGCTATGGACATTTACTGGCACAGAAATCCGGAACTTTTCCCGACAGCAGATGAATACACGCAGATGGTTCACTGCAAGACAGGAACCCTCGCAAGCCTCGCGGCTCAGACCGGTTTCATGGCGGGAGGAGCAGATTCTTCCCAAATAGAAAAATCAGGCATAATTGCAGCAGCTCTGGGCGAAGGATTTCAGATTCTGGACGACGTACAGAACCTCACCACCGGAAATCCAGGCAAAAAACGCGGAGATGATATTGTGGAAGGCAAGAAGAGCCTTCCAGTGCTCCTTCATATTCAGGAAAACCCGGAGGACAGAAAAAAAATCGCATCATATTTCTCACAGGCTTCAAAGGAAGGCATAGACTCTCCTGCGGTAGAAGCCTGCATAGAGCTGCTATCCTCAAAAGGAGCCGTGCAAAAAGCTCTTAAAAAAGGAAGAAGCATAATTGAAGAGAGCATCACAGCCTTTACGGAAATCATACCGGATTCAAAGGAATCAGAATCAGCCGCAATGATCCGGGAACTTTTTTCCGAAATGGTTCAAAAATTTCAGAAAGGGAAAATTTAAAAAAATGACAGAAACTGCAGAAAGATTGAACAATCAGGCCATTCTCCTTGCAAAAGACGGCTCCTACACCGAAGCCATCGCCTGCTTTGCCAGGGCCATTCTGATCGACAAGACAAATGCACTGCTATGGTTCAATCTTGCACTTACCTACCGTGACGCAGGAAACCTTACCCATGCAAAAGCCATCCTCATGAAAGCCAAGGAACTTGCACCAGAGGACACAGACATCATCAAAGAGCTTGCATTGCTCATGTTCTCGCTAGGTGATTTTGACAGCTCGCTGAACATATGCGCAGAAGGGCTGTGTCTTAATCCGGAAGATTATAATCTTTGGAATACACGAGGCGTAAATTTCTTCAACAAAGGAATCTACGACGAAGCCTGTGAATCCTTTGAAAATGCAGTTTACCTGAACCCCTATTACGCGGACGCACTGTTCAACCTCCGTGATACTTACGTCAAGATCGGGAATAAAATCGGTGAGAATGAATGTTCAATGCGGCTCAGAGAACTGAACCATCACGGAGAAAAGAAATGAAACAGGTTTATGTAATAACCAAAATCGAAAACAACCGTACATTCGCAATGCAGGAAAAGCATCTGGAAGGCCATATCTCAAAAGCTCATGCCAGTCTGGAAGTTATAAATCCGCGGAAAATAAAGATTCATGAAGGTTCAAAGGTATACATCGGTCTCCCGCAGAAAGCAGAGGCCGTCAGAGGAATTCTTTGCCTTTTCATGCCGCTCATCATGTGCGGAGCCGCGCTTTTATGTGCCCCATTCATCGCAGGTCTGCTTCATGTTACTCCCTCAGAAACTTTCAAATTCATCTGCATCACAGCGGCCTTTGTAGTCAGCACTGCAGCCGTAACATTTTTTTCAAGAAATACAGAAACAATCGTAAAGCTTCAGGTTCTTTCCCTGGCAGAAAAATAAACAGCCCCTTTCCGCAGGAATCAATTCCTTTCTGGAGAAACCGCCGGGACAAAAAAAACGGCTGACGACTCCCTGAATACGTTCAGTTCAAGGGACGCCAACCGCATAAATCTAAACAGTTCGTTTTTAGGTAAGAAACTTACAGGTGTTCCCTTGCAAGTTTGCTTATTTCATCTGCCATCTCCATAAGCGGAACCTGCTTCTGCACGCCGCCCATTTCCCAGGCAACGCGAGGCATTCCGTATACAACTGCAGTTTTTTCATCCTGACCAAGAGTATAAGCCCCCTGTTTACGCATTTCCGTAATCTCAACAGCACCATCTTTACCCATACCAGTCATAATTACTCCGAGAGCATTGTTCTTATAGATTTTTGCAACGCTTTCAAAAAGAACATCCGCACTTGGTCTGTGACCGTTACGATGCTCTTCCTGTGTGGTCCGGATTACATTACCGCTGAACCTTTCTTCTACCTTTATGTGATAGTTTCCAGGGGCAATGTAAATATGACCGTTTTCTATAGGCATCTCGTCAGAAGCTTCAACAACTTCAAGAGGACAGATTCTGTTCAAACTCTGGGCAAATTCATTTGTAAATCCGGCAGGCATATGCTGAACGACAAGAATAGGCTGCTTCAAGTGAGGGTCAATCATCTTGAATACATCCCTGAGCGCATTGGGACCGCCAGTGGAAATACCGAGAGCAATGATTTTTATGTGTCCGCCTTCGCGAACAGGTGTAACTACAGCAGGTTCTTTCGGACCGGAAGCTTTGAATACCGGCAGCGGAATAACCTTATTGTCAGAGGCTTCATCAACAGTTGAAGAAATAGGAATATTCTTCTTTGATGCAACGAATTTTTCTGCTTCGTGCATCTTGAAAGCCTGAACGAAATGGTCACTTGAAGGGATTCTCTTTCCTTTGCGGCGGGCATAAAGACCTCCGTAAGAAGCAATCATTTCAATAAGTTCTTCACTTACAGTAGAAACTTCAGTTGTTACGGATCCGCCCGGCTTTGTAATGAAGTCAGAGGCTCCCAGCTCAAGACACTGCATTGTAACGGCAGCACCTTTTGTGGCAATTGAAGAAAGGATAATGACAGGAACATCAATTTTCTGTTTCTTGCGTTCCTGAAGAAATTCAACTCCGGTCATAACCGGCATTTCAATATCAAGGATTATTACATCAGGCTTTATTGTAGGCAGCATGTCCAAAAGCATTTTTCCGTTCATTGCTTTTCCGACAACCTGCATGCCTGGTGCTTCATTTATTATTCGCGATACAAGATTTCGCATCAGTGCGGAATCATCGCATACCATTACTGACAATGAATCATAATTTGCGGATGCATTTTCCATAAAATAAAGACCTCTTGCTCAAAAATTATGCATTTTTCTGGTAGAGACAAGCCCAATCCGTCTTAAGAAATTCGAATTTTGTGTCCATTCCAAAAAGTGACTCAGAATGCCCGATGAAGAGGTAGGAGTGACTTGCCATTGAATTCCAGAATCTGTTCAAAACGACAAGCTGTGCCGGTTCATCGAAGTAAATCATTACGTTTCGACAGAATACTACGTCCAGGTTTCTCATCCCCGAATCGTTCTTCAAGTTATGATAGTCAAATTTTACCTTTGACATAATCTCTTTGTTTACCTGATAGCCGCCGGCAGATTTCGTAAAATACTGCTGCAAATAATCCGGCGGAATTCCGTCGATTTTATTGTCAGCATAAAAACCTGTCTGACCTACCATAAGGGATTTCAAAGATATATCAGAAGCAGTCACCTGAAAATCATAGCCAAGCGGAAGAATTCTCTTCAACAACATGGCGATTGTATATGGCTCCTCTCCAGTAGAACATCCTGCGCTCCACACCCGCACAGTCCGGTCTCCAGTCTTTTTCTTCTCTTCGAGAACATGAGGAATTACATATTTTTCAAGAGCATCAAAATGCGGCTGGTTTCTGAAAAACCTCGTAAGGTTGGTCGTAACCGCATCCAACATCTTCTTCATTTCTTCGTGATCTGCGTGGATTAACTTATAATACTCATCAACAGAGTCTATTTTCTTTTCGCGAAGAATCTCTTTTATTCGGCTGTCCAAAATAGGACGGTTTGTAGCAGAGAAAGTAATTCCGCTTTCATCATAAATTGTTTTGCGGAAACGCTCAAAGTCTGCATCGTTCAAAGTATCAAGCATAGGAACATTATAAATCCTAAGTTTTCAGTTGTAAACG
>JAFPCT010000054.1 GCA_017390125.1 Treponema sp. | reverse complement strand
GCAAGGCGTTTTGTATTTGCCAGAAGTTCCTTAAGTTCTGACGGGGAAAGTTCTGTAATACGGTTTTTGATAAGCTCTTCTGACTTTTCGCCGTCAGCAGGAAGACTTTCGACTTCTTTCTGTAAGGCAAGACGGTCAAGAAGACTCCTTACGTCTGTTTTTTCAGCAGATTTTTCATTTTCTGCGTTCTTTACGCTTTTTCCGTCAGAAACAACAACTTCCTTCGGCTCAGCAGAATCAGGAGCAGCTTCCGTTTTCTTTTCTGAAACTTCTGCTCTTGCAGTTTCCTGTACCTTTTCTTCCGAAAAATCTTTTTTAGATTCTAAGGCCGGCTTCTCCTGCACATTCTGCTTTTGAGAAGCCTGAATCATCTCATCAAAAGATTTTTTCGAAGCGGCATACAAATCTGCCTGTGAAGAATCTGTCTGAGGGGAAATGTTTTTTAACGCTGTAAAATCAATCTGTGGGTTTACTGCAGCTGCCTGCATGGGCATTCCTCCAATGAAAACAAAGAAAGAATGCCCTTTGAAAGGTCTAGTTCAAGGATTCAGGCTTGCTGAGCATTTTGCGCTGTATTTCTGCAGCACGTTCTGCCGGCATAAGTGAAAGCCAGTAGGAACCCATGGAAGCAGTTCCTTCACGGGCGGCAATTTCTTCTACCTTGCGAAGAACGTCAATTACAGTCTGATCGTCCATCTTAAGCAGAATATTTACCGAAGCCTGCGGAGGCATACCGTTCAAGTTCGATGCAATCTGTTCTATGTTTACATTTTTATCATCGTACTGTTTTACGGTTTGGTTGAATGTTTTTTCTCTGTCTTCCTGGGATTTTTCCCGGCTGGAAAGTTCGCTTGCTATCTGCTCGTTAAGCTTTTCTTTTACGGCAATATCTTCCTCGCGGCGGTCAAGTTCCTGCTTCTGGATTTCTATTGCCTCAAGCTGCTTGTTGATCCGGTCCTGGTCAAGGTCGGCAACAATAGGAGCAGATGAGGTTGCGGTTGCTGAAGTCTGCGGAGTTTTTCCAAGAGCTTTGTACAGCGGTGAAAAAACGGTGCGCACATGCACTACGCCAAGGTAGTCGAACCAGAGCAGACCGCCTAGCACCATAATGATTATGAGCATCAAAAGAACAATTGTTTTTCCCAAAGACTTCATGTTTTTATTCTACCCTTTTCTATTCAATTAATCCGGCAATGGCTGTACCGAGAGTAATATCATTATCTACAGAAACTATTTTCCAGTAAAGCCCCTTTCTGTTTGTAAGGACTTCATCAAGATAACCGTTTACACGTTCCGCAATCATGTTTGTCTTCCAGAAAGTTGAGCCGTTGCAAAGGATACATACCGGCTGAGAAGCATTCTTTCCTTCTCCGCTCTGAACTACAGCCGCAGTAAGGATTGCAGATGCACAGCGGGCAGAACGCTCAACAAGAGCGTCAAGAATCTGGTACAGGCGGTCATAGTCTTCTGCAGTTGCGCTTTCCGCAGCAAGTTTTCCCAAAGTTGTAGAAGCATCATAGGGAGCGTGAAGGAAGCCGTCAAATTCAATGAGAGTCAGGGACTGAAGGGCTGCAAGTTTTCTTGCAAAGGCTTCTGTGAAAAGTCCGTCCTTTACGGCCGCCTGAATCATCTCAAAGGCAACAGGACCAAGATATGCTCCGGAACACTGTTTTTCCATGAAGAATGTTCCAGGTTTCTGCGATTTTGCGTCAAATGCCTTGTCAAAGTCAGACATAACTACATTGCGGGTCTTTCCTGATTCACATACAACGATCTGCTTTGAGAAACCTTCCTGTGAAGGAATTGCCGGCTGAATGTAAGCAGCGTTCATGCCTGTTCCAAGGATAAAACCAATGTATGAAGAATAGACGTTTGATTTTGCGGCAGCTTTTCCGGCAAGAAGGGCCGCAACTGTATCGTTCAGGAGAGTCACGCGTTCAGGTTCTTTCCAGCCGTGAGCCACAAGAGCTTCCTTGAGGCACTTGCCGATTGCGCAGCCTACAACCTCAGGAGCCTTTACTTCCTTTGAGAAGCCGATGAGCACGCCGTCACCGTCTTTCTGAATGTGCATAGGATATGAGAAACAGAAACCGATTACGTCCGCCTTGTTTTTGAGGTGCTCAAGATTTGCGGCAAACTGATCGAAAAATTCCTTTTTGTTAAGCTCACGCTCGACGCCAGGCATCTTTGTTTTTTCAAGCTCAGAAATTGAAGCCTCGCCGTTTTTGTCGAAAGTGACAAGGCATGAACGGAAATTAGTTCCACCGGCATCGATTACGATTACGGATCTGTCTGTAACAGGTTTTTCAGGCGGAAGGCACCAGGTAGGAATCATATCCTCGTCAGATTTTTCACCGCTAAGACCACGGTTCATGTCGTCCAAAATTGATTCAGAAACGACGTTTACGTCTACATGACGCACAAAATTATGTTTTGAAAGAAAAGCACTGACTGCCTGGTTCATACATTTAACTCCTATAAAACCTTGAAATTTAGTTGCGTGTAATTTTAACATTTATTGTATAAAAATCAACATAATGGTAGGCTAAAAGAAAAAAAAAGGTTTTTATGACTGAAAAAAACAACGACATAGTAGACGAATACATTCAGAAAAAAGCTGACTATGAAAAACTCGGAGAAATCGCCGGCTCAATCCTGTCTGAGCATATAAGAGAAACAGGAATTGAGCATACACAGATTGAGCACAGACTGAAAACCGTAGAAAGCCTTGAGGCAAAGCTTTACCGAAAGGGGAAAAAATACTGCCGTCTGCAGGACATAACCGACGTTCTCGGTCTGCGGATCATTACGCTTTATTCCGACAACGTTGACAAGCTTTCAAAAACAGTTGAAGAGAATTTCAACATTGACAAGGACAATTCAATAGACAAGAGAAAAAGCCTTTCCGTTTCGGAATTCGGTTACCTTTCAATGCATTACATCTGCTCGCTTCCAGAAAACAAGGGCTACCCGGAAGAGCTCTGCGGAATAAAATTTGAGATTCAGATCAGATCTTCACTGCAGCACATCTGGTCAGAAATGAACCACGACATAGGATATAAAAGCACCTTTGCCCTGCCCCGTGCCTGCATGAGGAGTTTTTCAAAACTCGCAAGCCTTATGGAAATTGCAGACGAAATGGCATGCAACCTGCGGGATGACATTTCAAAATACATCAAGGAAGTTCATGAGCAGATTGCAGAAAACCGTGCCGACGACATTGAGATCAACAAAATTTCAATCAATGAATACGTCAAGACAAACAACCACATGAGCGCTTTTTTCCAGACAATTTCAAAAGAATGGGGAATCGAAGTTTCCTACGATGCCTTTGATACGGAAATTATCATTCATCAGCTTACATGGCTGGGCTTCTCAACTTTGGGCGACATTCAGAAGATGTTTGAGCGCTGCCATAACATTGCGATGAGTTACGTTCACTACACTTTTGAAAAACTGGACATTGACATAATAAGCTCAAGCGCTGGACTCAGGTTCATGTTCAACGGGGAGCTGCTTCTCAGGAACGAAAGCCGCGAAAGAATTGAAGAATTCTGCTCCATTTCGATTGCAGACAGGGACACCTGCCGGCGCTATGCCGCAGACCTGCTGAACTTTAAAGAAACACTATAGGAATTCAAATGGCACTTGACCTTGAAACACTGAAGAAAGAACTGAACCCGGAACAATACAAGGCTGTTACAAGCATAAACGGAGCAATTCTCATAATCGCAGGAGCCGGAAGCGGAAAAACCAGAGTAATAACCTTCCGCATTGCACACATGCTTGATTCCGGAATTCCCCAGAGCCAGATCCTGGCTCTTACCTTTACGAACAAGGCCGCAAAAGAAATGGAAGAACGGGTAAAAAGCCTTACACAAAGGAAACTGCAGAATCTTACAGTCTCAACTTTTCATGCTTTCGGCGTAAGGGTTCTAAGGCAGGACATAGACAAGCTGGGCTACCGGGAAAATTTTTCAATTTACGATGAAACAGACAGAACCGCACTTATAAAGGAATGCGGCAGGGAACTTGAATTTTCGCCGGACGCGATGGACATATACAAAATAAGCCAGCTTTTCTCAAACATCAAGACCGGCCGCAAAAACTGGCAGGGCGAAAACGACATGTACCGGCAGCTGTACGAATGCTATCAGGAAGGGCTGAAACTTTACAACGCCGTTGACTTTGACGACCTGATTGTGCTTCCCATAAAGCTGTTCAAAGAGCATCCTGAAGTCCTTGCCCGCTACAGGGACCGGTACAAATATATCATGGTAGATGAATTTCAGGATACAAGCCATCAGCAGTATGAGCTCATGCACCTGCTTGCAGACGAAAACGTAGCCGTCGTAGGTGATGACGACCAGTCAATCTACAGCTGGCGCGGAGCAGATTACCAGAACATCATAAACTTTGAGCATGATTTCAAGGTAACGGAAATCCGCCTTGAGCAGAACTACCGCTCAACAGGAACGATTCTTGAGGCGGCAAACGGCGTAATCAGCCACAATACCAACAGAAAGGACAAAAAGCTCTGGAGCGGAAACGGCGCCGGAAAACCTATTGAAATCTTCATGCCTCAGAACGAAACGGAAGAAGCTTCCTTCATTGCAGAAAGTATCCAGGGAATTGCAATGGAGGAAAGCAGAAAATACGATGATTTCGGCGTACTCATAAGGGCAAACACCCAGAGCCGCTTCATAGAGGAAGCTTTCCTTGAGAACAACATTCCCTACACCATGAGCGGCGGAACCAGCTTTTTTGAGCGCAAGGAAATAAAGGACGTCATCAGCTATCTGAGGGTGATCTCAAACCATGATGACGACATTAACCTGCTGCGCATAATAAATGTTCCGCGGCGGGGAATCGGACGGGCCGCAATACAGGTCATAAACGAGGAAGCAGAAAAACTTGAGTCAACACTGTGGACGGCAATACATTCGCTTGTTCACGCAGAAGCAAGCCCTGCCAGCGACACGCTAAAGGAAGATCTGGAGGCTTTTGAGACAGTAATTGAAAATCACCGTCAGAAACTTTTAAGCGGCCGCGGGCTCGCAAAAAAAGTCCGTGAAATGCTTGAGGAAATTGACTACAAATCTTATCTGATCAGTGAATATTCTAAGAGCGAAAAGGCTGTTCGTTTCAAGCTGAAGAACATTGAGCTGTTCCTTGAAATGATGGAACGGTGGGAAATTGATCCTGACAACTCAAACCCTAACCTTTTCAACTACCTTAACAGAATTACACTTATGAGCAGGGACAACGGCGATGATGAAAATGACAAAGGAAAAGTAAACCTGATGACAATCCATGCATCAAAAGGACTTGAATTTCCTGTCGTTTTCATTGCGGGAGCGGAAGAAGGCCTTATTCCTCACCAGCGCAGCGTTGATGAAAACGGCGGAAACGTCGAGGAAGAGCGACGTCTGTTTTACGTTGCCATTACCCGTGCCCGGGACAAGCTTTTAATCTCAAGCTGCATGAGAAGACGTCATCAGGCCCAGATCGTAGAATGCACGCCAAGCCGGTTCCTGGACGAAATTCCTGCAAGCCTGGTTGAATACCACGAACCCCAGAAAGAGCTCAGCATGGAAAAGACCCATGACATTCTGGCAAACATGCTGAAACAGTTTCAGATAAACGGATAAAAAAAAGCGGCGCTCATGAAATGAACTTCATGAATGCCGCTTTTTTTGTTTTATATATGACTCAAATCACACGCGGAACTTAAGTTTCTTTCCTGTTCCCTGATACAGTTCTTTTCTCTGCTCAGTGATAACGTCATCTGCAATATAGTCATCAAAACTCATCATGCGGTCAATGACGCCGTTAGGCGTAATTTCTACAATGCGGTTTGCAATTGACTGAATGAATTCGTGGTCATGGCTTGTAAAGAGCACAACTCCAGGAAAATTGATAAGGGCTTCGTTCAAACTCTGGATTGCCT
>JAFPCT010000053.1 GCA_017390125.1 Treponema sp. | reverse complement strand
TTTCAGCGATGAAGATTCTGAGAACACTGCGTATTTTTGACATAATGATTTTTTTTGCCCTTGCGCTGCTTTCCTTTCTGCTGATAAAAAGCTCGGCTTCCGTTTCCGGGGATACAGTCAGCATACATACGGAAAGAGGCGACTTTCAGTATCCTCTTGGAAAGGACGGAATTTACAAGGTTACAGGACCTTTAGGAGAAACCACAGTTCAGGTACAGGACAAAAAGGTCCGGATAACAGATTCGCCATGCAGCGGAAAAACCTGCGTCGCACAGGGCTGGCATTCGCCGGTCGTATGTCTTCCGAACAAAGTAATTATTATAATAGAAAAAAAGGGGGATTTCGATGCCGTTTCAGAATAAACCTGAACAGAGGTACCTTTCATATCTGGCCGCCCTTACGCTGCTGTTTTCCTATGCAGAACTGCTTTTGCCCCGCATAGTGCCTTTCTTCAGGCTGGGACTTTCAAACACCGTAATCATTCTTGCACTGGGAATTGATTTTCCGGCTTTCTTTTCGCTGATTATCTTGAAATCCCTTGCAGCATCATTAATGGCAGGAACCCTTTTTTCGCCTTTTCTCCTTATTTCCCTTGCACAGAGCATTGCAAGCGGACTGCTTATGTTTCTGCTTTCAAAACCACGTCTTCTGAAAAAAATCATGAGCATATACGGAATCTCAATGCTGGGATCCGCCCTGAGCGCCGCAGTTCAGATAGCACTTACAGGCCTGTACCTCGGGAGCGGAACAAAAGCTCTGCTTGGACCAATGCTGATTTTTTCTGTATTCTCAGGTCTGCTGACAGCTTTCCTTGCAGAAAACCTTTCAATTCCTAAAGAAGCGCCTGTTCTTTCCGGAGGATTTACATCCGGAAAACCAGCAGGAGCTTTTGAAAAGGCAAAGCCCGTGATCCTTGCCTTGATGATTTCAGGCGGAGCAGCCGCAATATTCATGATAAGAAGTATTCCTGTTTTGTTCGGTGCCCTTGCCGTCGCCCTTGTCCTGCAATTTTTAAGCGGCAGAAAAATCATGATTCTGCCTCATCTTTCCTTATGGCTCTTTGTCTTTGCATCTTCTGCCTTCGTACCATTCGGAAAAGTTATTTTTTCCACCGGTTTTTTTTCGGTTACACAAGGAGCCCTGCTTTCTGCACTTGAAAAATCAATCAAACTTTCTGCCGTATGCGCCCTGAGCCAATGCGCAGTTCAGATTCGTCCGCCGGCAGACAGTATTCTTGGTCTTTCTCTGTGCTATTACCGTGGGCTCATGAACACATTGCGCACAGAAAAAGGAAACGTCTTTCATAAGTTAAAGGCGGTGCTTTCCGCCACAGAACTTCATTCAACGACAGAAACAGCTTCAAAAGGATAAAGCAGGGAAATCCTTTCTGAAAGCGGCTCAGTATAGAAGATTCTCCTGTCATTTGTGAGCAGTATCATGTCGAAGTCCCGGCGGTTTCTCCAGAATGCACAGGCTTCTTCAAGCCCCATTACAAACAATGTGGTGCTGAGGCTGTCCCCCAAAAGTCCGGTTTTACATACGACAGTAACAGCGGCAAGCTCATTTTCAGCAGGAAAACCTGTCCGCCCGTCAAAAATATGGATATAGCGTTTTCCGTCCTTTTCAAAAAAACGCTCGTACCCGCCGCTGCTTATTACAGCCATATCCTCAGCTTCAAGACCTGCGGCAGTTCCTTCACCCCAGGGGCTTTTTACGCCGATTTTCCAAAGGCTTCCGTCCGTTTTTTTTCCAAGGACCTGTACGTTTCCGCCTAAATCAAGAACCGCAGATTTTATTCCGTTCTGACGCAAAACCTGAAGGGCACAGTCTCCGGCATATCCTTTGCCCACAGCCCCAAGATCAATCATCATGTTCTTTTCCAGTGCGACGGATTTTTTTTCCGGATTCAGTTTTACCTTCCTGTAATCAGTAAACCCCATAAGCCTTTCAATCTCTGGCTTTGCGGGAACCCGGTATTCCCCGGTAGTAAAGCCCCATTCTCTTATAACAGGATAAAGCAGAGGATTAAAAACCCCTGAGGATTCATCTGCGGTTTTAAGTGCAAAATCAAGGACGAAAAAAGTTTCGTCATGAAGGACAATTTCATTTCCAAGGCTTTCATTCACGCGGCAAACATCACTTTCCGCTTTGGTTACGGAAATGAAATCTTCAAGCTCGCATATTCTTTTCTGAGCCAGAAGATTCGCTTTTGCGGCTTTTCTTCCATAAGATTTAATCACCATAAAAGTGTTCATTGCCTCAAAGGAGCGGACGTCCTTTCCACAGGAACATGAAACTGTTAAAGCCAGAAACAGAAAAAACAAAGGAATGCAGAAACGTAATTTCATATTGCATTATTATTGAAGAAAAAACACAAAACCTCAAGAAAAGAAAGATTTTTATTATGCTGAATCTTGCGGCTTCAGAGTTATTTGATGGGGAAAGCGAATTCGATTCAGTTTCGACTGCCACAGTCAAGGCTTGGAACGGAGGCCTTACCTACGGCAATTACCATACATCAACAGACACAACAACAAACAAGGAGATACCTCCGGGAATTACTTTCCCTGTAAGAGTTTCAGACGAAAAAATTCTGGGCAAAGCTGTGCTTAATCCGCTGAAACTAATCTGGTTTCAGCGGATTTTTTTTGTCTTGAACAAACCGACGGTTAGGAATATTATTCCTTAGGAACGTCGACCAGTTTCTGGCGGCGATTTTGCAAATCACTGCGGTTTGCCAAACAAAACTTTTCAAAGACTTGATCTTAAAAAGGACAGGTACAATGACCACATTAGATTTTCACAAATTCAAAAGCGAAGGCAGAAAGATTTCAATGATAACATGCTACGACTCAACCTTCGCAAAAATCATTGATCAGACAGACATTGACTGCATTCTTATAGGCGACAGCGCTTCAATGGTCATGCACGGCGAAAGCACAACTCTGCCTGCAAAAATGGAATGGATGACCGAGCATGCGCGCAGCGTCAGAAACGGAACCCAGAAATACATCGTATGCGACATGCCTTTTTTAACAACCCGCAAAGGCATTGAATATGCAACTGACTGCGCAGGAAAGCTCCTTGTGGCAGGCGCAAACTGCGTAAAGATTGAGGGAGTTTTCGGACAGGAAGAAATAATCCGTCACCTTGTCATGAGCGGAATTCCAGTAATGTCTCATCTTGGACTTACACCTCAGTTCTTCCAGGCTTTCGGCGGACACAAAATGCAGGGCAAGACAGATGAAGCTGCAGAAAAGATAATCGAAGAGGCGAAAAAAGCTGAGGAACTTGGCTGCTGCTCAATGGTTCTAGAATGCATTCCTGCTGCCCTTGCAAAAAAAATAACGGCAGCCGTAAATATTGCGACCATCGGAATCGGCGCAGGCATTAACTGCGACGGACAGGTTCTTGTCCTGCAGGACATGCTGGGAATGAGCGGATTCAAGCCGCGTTTCGTGCGCCAGTACCTGAACGGACTTGAGCTCATAAAAAATGCAATCAACAGCTACGCTTCGGACGTCCACACCTGTGAATTTCCGAAGGGCGACGAGATTAAATGAAATACAAGAGGCTGATATATGAAGGTTATTAACACACCAGAAGAATTCAAGAAAATCCGTGACACACTCAACGGAAAGAAAATCGGTTTTGTTCCTACAATGGGAGGACTTCACAACGGACACCTTTCATTGGTAAAAAAGGCAAAAGCAGAAAATGACGTTGCAGTTGTAAGCGTTTATCTGAACGAAACTCAGTTCAACGACAAAAATGACCTTGTAACATATCCTGCAAATTTTGATGACGACAAAGCGCTTCTTGAAAAAGCAGGAGTTGACTATCTTTTCGCGCCAAACTATGCAGGCATGTATCCAGATGACTACCGCTACATGGTAACAGAAAAGGATTTCAGCAAAAAACTCTGCGGTGCAAAGCGCCCGGGACATTTTGACGGCGTACTCACAGTCGTAATGAAGCTTTTCAACATTGTCCGCCCTACAAACGCATATTTCGGAGAAAAAGATTTCCAGCAGCTTACGCTCCTTCGCGGAATGGTCGAGGCATTCTTCATGAACATCAACCTTATCGGATGTCCTGTTGTCCGTGAAGAAAACGGCCTTGCAATCTCAAGCCGTAACCGAAAGCTCAGCATCGAAGGCCTTGCAAAGGCTCCTGAGTTTCACAAAATCATGGCTCAGGGAGGCAGCGATGCAGAAATCACTGCAAACCTTGAGAAAGCCGGTTTCAAAGTAGACTATGTAACTACAATAGACGGCAGGCTTTATGCAGCCGTATTCCTTGAAGACGTACGTCTTATCGACAATATTCCGGCTTCAAAAAACTAGGAATCCAGGAGACACCTTTGAACATTCTGATTACCGGCGGCGGCACAGAAGAACCGATTGATACAGTCCGCTCAATATGCAATTTTTCCACCGGGCGCACAGCCTCTTTTCTAGCAGAAAGCCTTTCAAAAGCAGGACATAATGTCACTGCTCTCATGGCAGAAAGGGCCGTAAAACCGGAGGAAAAGGGAATCTGTATCCGCACATTCAAAAGCTTCCAGAACCTTTCTGACGCAGTTGAATCTTTGTGCAGAACAGGCCGATGGGATCTAATTGTACATGCAGCTGCCGTAAGCGACTTTTCCGTGGACACAATAGAAATGAACGGAAAGACCTATCGTCCCGGAGACTTTGCAAAAATCTCATCCAACAGTGCACCGGTAATCAGGCTTAAAAAAAATCCTAAAATCGTCGACAGCATAAAGAAGTGGTGCAAAGAAAACGCTTCCGGCACAGTCCTTACGGCCTTCAAGCTTACAAGCGGCGCATCAGCAGAAGAAAGAAAAGAAGCAACCGAAAAAGTATTTAACTCCACAGGAAATGCCGGGCTTTCACCGGACTTTGTCGTATCCAATGACCTGAGTGAAATAACCAGCACCTCACACCCGTGCACAATCTGGGAAAAAAACGGTAAGATAGCGGCAGAGACACAGAACCTTGAGGAACTTGCATCATTTCTGGGAAATATAAAGGGAGGAAGCCGATGATACTCACTCTTGACGTAGGAAACACACAGATAACAGGCGGTCTTTTTGAAGAGGACAAGCTTGTGCTTCAGTTCCGGCGCACAACTGCAGTAGGAAACAGCTCCGACGAGATCGGGCTTTTTCTCCGCTCCGTAATCCGGGAAAACGGCTTCCACTGGCAGAAAATCGACAGGATTGGGGTATGCAGTGTAGTACCTTCAATAAATTATTCTCTTTCAAGTGCTTTTACAAAATATTTCAACCAGGAGGCGCTGTTCATTCAGGCAGGAATCAAAACAGGGCTGAAACTAAAATATCCGAATCCAAAGGAAATAGGTGCAGACAGAATTGCGGGAGCAATCGGAGCCGTATCACTTCATCCGGAAACAAACCTGATTATAATTGACATGGGAACTGCAACCACAATAGACTGCGTCACCTGCAACAAGGAATATCTGGGGGGCGCAATTCTTTCCGGACTTAAAATCAGCGTTGAGGCCCTTGCCAACGGAACTGCCAAACTTCCAAGCGTAGAAATCGCCCGTCCTGACCACATATGCGGAACAAGTACGGTTGAAGCAATTCAAAGCGGACTGTATTATGGTACTGCCGGAGCGCTGAAGGAATTTTCATGGCTTTATCAGAAAAACATATTCCACGGGGAAAAGCCGTTCATCATAGGAACAGGCGGATTTGCCCGAATTTTTGAAGAATACACCCTCTTCAATGAAATATGTCCGGAACTTGTCCTTCTGGGCGTAAAGAAAGCTCTTGAGCTAAATAAATAAAACTGCATGACGAGGAAACAGAAATGGACATTACAGTATTAAAGGCAAAACTTCACCGGGCAACTGTTACAGATGCAAACCTGAATTATGAAGGTTCTATCAGCATTGATACTGAGCTTTGCAAAAAAGCCGGCATGCACACCTGGGAAAAAGTTGACATCCTGAACGTAAACAACGGAGAACGCTTCTCCACATACATCATTCCAGGAAAAAAAGGCGAAATCTGCCTTAACGGAGCAGCCGCACGCAAAGCATGCCCGGGAGACAAAGTAATAATAGTGACATATACGACCATTCCGGAAGAAAAGGCAGACAGCTGGCAGCCGACAGTAGTTCTCCTTAACGAAGATAATTCCGTAAAGGCTGTAAAACAGTAAATCTATTGAACCCGATCATATAATCCGCTAATATCATATCCGTCTGCATCTCAAATGCAGGCGATTTCGGGAGCTGGACTGAATCCGGCTGAGAGGGAACTTCTTGGTTCCGACCGTACCTGATCCGGATAATGCCGGCGTAGGAAAGCTGATTTTAAATCTTGTCTTTTAACACGCTCATTTTTCCGGGCGTGTTTTTTTTTGGAGGCTTCATTTATGGAAGCAAGTGTTGCGATTCAAGTTCTGCCGAAAGCAGGAAATGATGAGGAATTATGCCGTATTGTGGACGAAGTTATCGCCTACATTAAAAGCACAGGTTTGAACTATTATGCAGGGCCATGTGAAACAAGCATTGAAGGCGACTACGACACCCTGATGGAGATAGTGAAAAACTGCCAGCTGATTGCCATCAAGGCAGGAGCTCCCGCTGTAAGTTCATATGTAAAGATAAGCTACCGCCCGAAAGGCGAAGTTCTTTCTATTGAAAAGAAAATCGGGAAATATCACTAGAAAATGAAGAAAACGGACAGAATTGCCCCTTTTGTATTGATTGCAATGATCCTCATTATATGGCAGGTTCTGAGCATGTCCGGATTCATTCCGGGATATATGCTGCCCTCGCCGGTAAAAGTGCTCGTTGCTTTCTGCAAAGATTTCAAACTCCTGATGTTTCACCTGAGAATAAGTCTGGCAGAAGCCGCCCTGGGCATTTCTGTAAGCATTGCAGTTTCCTTCGTTTTTGCCGTCGTCATGGACAGATTCGATTTTGTAAACAGGTCTGTCTACCCCATACTGGTTATAACCCAGACCATACCAACAATCGCCCTTGCTCCCCTTCTGATACTGTGGTTCGGTTACGGCATGTCATCAAAAGTCATTCTGATTGTTCTGTCATGCTTTTTCCCCCTCACTGTCAGCCTGCTTACGGGTTTCGCTTCAGTAGACAAAGACACAATCAACCTGCTTCTTTCGCTGGGAGCTACAAAACATCAGATCCTTAAGCTTGCAAAACTTCCTTCTAGCCTGCCCTACTTCTTTTCAGGGCTGAAAATTTCGGCTTCATATTCAATAATTGCAGCCGTGATCTCAGAATGGCTGGGAGGAACCCAGGGACTTGGAGTTTACATGACGAGGGTAAAAAAATCTTATGCCTATGACAAACTCTTTGCGGTAATCTTTCTGGTTTCTGCATTAAGTCTGCTCTTAATCAAATTAATATCTTATATCGAAAAAAGGATTTGTAAAAAATGAATAAAAACAAGATCATTCTGATTTCAACAGCTGCAGCTATATGTGCAGCCATACTGTCTTTCAGCAGCTGCTCTTCAAAGAAAGACACAAAGAAAATCACTTTCGCCCTGGACTGGACCCCTAACACAAACCACACAGGACTTTACGTTGCCCGGGAAAAAGGCTTTTTCGCAGAAGAAGGCTTAGAAGTGGAAATCGTTCAGCCTTCTGACGGAGGAGCTGAAATAATGATTGCAACTGGCCGTGCTCAGTTCGGAGTCGGGTTCCAGGACTCAATTGCTCCAGCCCTTGCCCAGTCGGAAGAAATTCCTGTCATTGCAGTAGGAGCACTTCTGCAGCACAACACCTCAGGCTTGATTTCACTCAAGGAAAAAGGAATTGACCGTCCTAAGGCTCTTGAGGGAAAAACTTACGCTACATGGGAAAGCCAGGTTGAGCTTACGACAATAAAGCAGCTTATGGAAGGAGACGGCGGAGACTTTTCAAAGATAAAGCTCATCCCGACTTCTGTATACGACATTGTCGCAGCATTGAACACTAATATTGACTGCGTATGGATTTACTATGCATGGGACGGCATAAAGCTCCAGATTGACGGTTATGAGACAAATTATCTGGACTTCGGAAAAATAAATCCAGTCTTTGACTACTACACCCCGATCCTTATTTCCAGAACAGAATTCCTTAAAAAAGAACCGGAAACAGCCAGAGCATTCATGAAAGCTCTGCGAAGGGGTTATGAATTTGCCATCGACAATCCGGAGGAAGCTGCTGAAATTCTCTGCAAATGTGCACCAGAACTTGACCGCACCCTTGTTTTTGCAAGCCAGAAATGGATCGGAGACTACTACAAGGCAGATGCGAAAAAATGGGGTTACATCGAACCTGAGCGCTGGAACAGATTCTACCGCTGGCTGAACGAAAGCTCACTTATGCCGGGAACCCTTCCGGAAAACAAAGGCTTTACAAACGACTTTTTGAACTGATGAATATGACGCTTCTTTCGATTCAGAACATAGACAAGAGTTTTGGCTCAAGACATATCCTCAAAAACATAAGCTTTTCACTTGAACAGGGAGAATTCGTCAGTGTCGTAGGAAAAAGCGGCAGCGGAAAGTCTACGCTTTTCAATATAATTGCAGGGCTTGAACCTACGGACGGCGGAGACATCATTCTGAACGGAAGGAGCATAAAGAACAAGGCGGGCGAAGTAAGCTACATGCTCCAGAAAGACCTGCTGTTCCCGTACTACACAGTTCTGGACAACGTAATT
>JAFPCT010000052.1 GCA_017390125.1 Treponema sp. | reverse complement strand
ATCTGTATGAACGGTATGTCGAGCTGACCAGAAGCCTTATTCCGTCTGCAAGAGCGGCTTTAGACATAACCTGAAGGGCTTTTTCTACGTCAGGACGAAGAGAAAGGTCATTTCTGTTTATTGAATACAGGCTGTTTTTTTCAAGGTGAACCAAATCTTTAGGCACATAAGACGATGATACGGTATGCTTCTTATCGATTAAATAGTACAGCCCCAGATCATCAGAACGATAATTTTTTTCTGCCTGAAGGACTATATTCAGATCCTTGAGGAACTGAACCTTATCCTGAATATTCAGCTCTTTCTGAGCCCGAGGAGACATTTTCGCAAGAACTGAATCCACTTTTTTCAAATCAGAAGCGGAGGTCTCTGCATTAACTGCGGAAAAAATAGAAAATACTGCCAGAAAAACAAGAAACTTTTTCATATTATGCCTTCTGAATTAATATTCGGAACCAAGTCCTCCGACTTTTACCTGGAAATGACTGAATTCCATGCTGAACGCAGCCATACCTTTTGTCGCAGAGCGAAGGTTTGTCGTAAATCCGAACATTTTTGCCATAGGCGCCTGAGCATGAATTACGTCACCGCTGGTCTTTGAATCCTGTCCGAGGATCATGCCTCCGCGCTGAGTCATCTGGCTCATTGCCTCACCGACAAATTCCTTAGGACATGTTATATCAACGTTCATTACAGGCTCAAGGAGCTCAGGCTTTGCCATATTGCAGACCTTGTCAAAAGCCTGTGCCGCACAAGCCTCATAGGCAAATGTTGTGGCTGTAAGCTCATCATATTCAATTCCAGTTACAGTTACAGCTGTATCTGTACACGGATATCCCACATTAATTCCGGCCTCAAGAGAAGACTTGAATCCGTTCTCAACGGCATCGTAAATTTCCTGAGGAATTTCGTTGTTGCGGACAGTACATGCATAACTGTTTCCGCTTCCAGTCTCACGAGGCTCTACTTTTACAGTAATCACAGCCTTTGTATCTTTTCCTGCAAGAACTTTTTCGAAGGTTTCCGTAGTCTCTGCGGCAGAAGTAACAGCCTCGCGGTATGTAACCTGAGGTGAACCAACCCTGCACTGAACGCCAAAATCATCCTTCATGCGTGTAACAAGAACGTCAAGGTGAAGCACACCCATTCCGCTGATGATGAGCTGACCTGTCTCTGCATCTTCATGATAAGTGAAAGTCGGATCTTCCTTTGAAAGGATTTCAAGGGTTTCATTCATCTTGTCCCGTTCGCTCATGCTTTCCGGCTCAAGGGCAACAGAAATTACAGGCTGAGGGAATACCGGCTCCTCAAGAAGCACAGGGAATCCTTCGCTTCCTATAGAATCACCTGTCTGGGCAAGCTTAAGTCCGACGAAAACAGCAATGTCTCCGGCTTCGATTGTGGTTACAGGCTCGCTCTTGTCCGCATGCATACGGAGAATGCGGTTTACCCGTTCCCTTTTCTTTTTGTTTATGTTCAGAATCTGAGTACCAGAAGAAATCTTTCCTGAGTACATGCGCACATAGCACATTGATCCCATTTCCTTGTCGTACTGAATCTTAAATACAAGTCCGAGAGCCTGTTTTGAAGCATCACAAGGAATCTCAACCGGCTCCTCCTTGTCTTTCTTTATGTGAAGGCCTTTTGCCGGAGGAATATCCGCAGGACAAGGAAGATAGTCGATTACAGCATCAATCAAGGGCTGAACACCCTGATTGTGACGGCTTGATCCCATTACAACAGGAACAAGGGTTCTTGCGATCGTAGCTTTTCTGAGAGCGGCTTTTATCTGCTCCACAGAAATTTCTTTGCCCTCAAGGTAAATCTCAGCAAGCTCATCGTCTGCAGAGGCAACCTGATCAATGAGCTTTTCGCGCCACTGATTTGCCATATCGATGTAACCTTCGTCAATTTCGCTCTCAACAACATTCTCGCCTTCGTCACCTTCAAAGCGGAGCTCCTTCATTTTGAGCAGGTCAATTACCCCCTCAAAATTCTGGCCCTCTCCGACAGGAATCTGAAGGGCAACGCATTCAACACCGAATTTTGAAGAAATGTCATCCTTTGAGCCGAAAAAGTCTGCTCCGATACGATCCATCTTGTTCATGTAAACGATGCGGGGAACATTGAAAGTATCAGCCTGCTTCCATACAGTTTCTGTCTGAGGCTGAACGCCGTCTACGGCACAAATTACAGCAACGGCTCCGTCCAATACGCGGAGTGAACGCTCTACTTCTGCAGTAAAGTCAACGTGGCCCGGAGTGTCAATGATATTTATCTGGTGATTTTTCCAAGTAGTAGTTGTTGCCGCAGAACAGATGGTAATTCCACGCTCCTGTTCCTGCTGCATCCAGTCCATGGTAGCCTGCCCATTATCAATTTCACCGATTTTATGAATTTTTCCCGTGTAAAAAAGGATTCGTTCAGTAGTAGTAGTTTTTCCT
>JAFPCT010000051.1 GCA_017390125.1 Treponema sp. | reverse complement strand
GTTCCGTCTTCCTTTCTGATGGTCTGAGTAAATTCACCCATGACATGCTTTAATTTTGTAGGTTTTGTTTCAATAAAAATTTTGTCGTCCAAAAATGCAGAGGCCTTGTAATGTATGTCAATGTGGGTAACGTAAAGATAGAATCCTGCCTTTACAATTCCCTTGTAGTCAAAATTTGCGGCATGCAGAAAATCCATTCTGGCGTGCTCAAGGTAATTCAGGTAAACCGCGTTGTTTACATGACTGTAAGAATCGCATTCATAGGATCTTACTGTAATTTCTGTAATGTGTTTCATACCGTAATTATACTTTTTTTTGTACCAGTGTGCAAATATTGCTTTTAATATTCCACTTTGCTACTTTGCATAAAAACGATATTATATCTTCCATGAACAGAACTTGCTTTATTCCGGTGCTTGCCCTTTTGCTTTCCTTCATGATTTTTTCATGCAGTCGGACATCAGATGCCACTGCTGACAGAAAGGAAAAGAATCTGCGTAAATCTTCTCAAATGCTTTATTCTGCGTTGGAAACTGAAAAGCAGGAAAAAAAACTTGCCCTGGAACGTCTTTCTGCGAAGACATCCCTTCATGATAAAGTCTGCCAGATGTTCATTGAAAACCTTGAGGGGGATACGGTTTTTGTTCCTGTCGAAAAAGATTATATTCCCGGAGGATATCTTTTCTTCAGCTATAATTTGGCCGAAACTCCTGAGGACATCATAAAATTTACTGACTCAATCCGTTCTTATTGTGTAAAAAGACATGTGATTCCTCCTTTTCTTGCAGTTGATCAGGAAGGCGGTTATGTGAACCGTCTCAGGACTGTTGCAGGTCCCCTGCCGTCTGCTTCAAGAGTCAGCTCCAAAATGTCTGTGGAGGCTGCCTACAAGTTGTATTCCTCTCAGGCTCAGGAAATGAAGAGCCTTGGCTTTAATATGAATATTGCTCCGGTGATAGAAGTTCAGACTCCGGAAAATGAAAAGTTTCTTAATGGAAGAAGTTTCGGTTCCTTTCTGAACGTAAGAAATTATGGTACTGCCTGCATAAACGCCTTTGAGAACCGCGGAATCGGGGCTGTCATAAAGCATTTCCCTGGAAATACAAACACTGATCCGCATACAGGGCTTCCGGAAATACGCCTTTCGGAGGAGGAAATGCAGGAAGCTGTTCGGCCTTTTAAAAGTCTTGCCCGGATTTTTCCAAGCGGCGTACTCATGAGTCATGCAAGAACTTTGGTGGTGGAAAGCGGTGTTCCGGCCTGTTTTTCCCATGCATGGGTAACCGACAAACTGAGAAATGAATTTGATTTTGACGGAATTATTTTCAGCGATGATATTTTTATGGGTGCCCTTGCGTTCAACGGTTATCCCCCGGATGAAGCTGCCGTAAAGGCTGTTGAGGCCGGAGTGAACTGCATAATGATAAGCGAGAAGCGTATTTCAGGTCCTGCAAAAGTCCTTGTTGAGAAGGCCAGAAAGAATCCTGAGTTTGCGGCTTTGATAGACGAATCATTCAGAAAAATCATTTTGTACAAGATAAGGGCAAATATCCTTGAGTATCATAGAACAGATGCCGGAGAGCTTGTAATTGTCGGAGCAGACAAGGCGGAGCCTGTTTCCTCCCGGCTTGAAAAATTCCAGAAGGCAAAGGCTAAGAACATTGACCTTTACCAGACTTATTTCTAGGACGGAATGCAATGGGAAAGAAGAATTCCAGAAATCAGCCGGAAAAACTCCGTGGTGCAGACGGATTTGAAAAATATTATTCAGAACTCTTCGGCGAAAGATGGCCAACTTTAAGGGAATCTCTTTTTGGGGAGACTGTGTACGCAGAGCTTTCCTGCGGCGGTGCTGAAAAATATTTTCTTGATCCTGCAAGTGTTTTTGCGACTTCCTGCATTCCTCTTTCAGGCGCAGAGACTATTCTTGACCTGTGTGCGGCTCCTGGCGGCAAAACCCTTGTGCTTGCATCCAGAATGGAAAAGGATGCCGTTCTTGTGAGCAATGAACGTTCTGTCCAGAGAAAGCAGCGTCTGGTTCAGGTATGCGATACCTGTCTTCCTGAGCAGGTACGGGGGCGAATAAAAATTTCCTGCAGTGACGGCGCAAAATGGTGCACAACACAGACAGAGGTTTATGACCGCATTCTGCTGGATGCTCCGTGCTCAAGTGAGCGGCATGTGCTTTCCGATGAAAAATACCTTGCGGAATGGAGCCCGAACCGCATAAAAACTCTTGCCATGGAGCAGTGGGCCCTTCTTTCCAGCGCATGGCGTCTCTTGAAAAAAGGCGGATATCTGCTTTATTCAACCTGCGCGCTGTGCCCGGCTGAAAATGATGCTGTGATAGCAAGGCTTTTTAAGAAATTCGATGACGCGGAGCTGTGTTTCAGAGATTCTGCTCCGGTTCTGCCTGATTCGGAGAACCTGTCGTTCTGTACGTTCCCTGTGGTTCCTGTGCCGGAAGCTACGGAATTCGGTTTTCATATTCTTCCTGATCAGAAGGAAAAATGCGGACCTATCTGGTTTTCCCTTGTTCATAAAAAAGACTGAGTTTTTCATTTTTCTGAATGACCTTGAACTTTGCTGAGTAGTTATTGACTTTAATGACGCATTTAAAGTAAAATTATAATGTTATATTAATTTGTAATCTTTATATTTAGGAGTCTTTTCAATGTCAGGACATAGTAAATGGGCCACTATTAAACATGCAAAAGGTATTGCCGATGCAAAACGCGGTAAGATCTTTACAAAATTCATTAAGGAAATTTCTATTGCAGCTCGCATGGGCGGAGGAGACCCGGATTCGAACCCACGTCTTCGTACTGTAATCATCAAAGCTCGTGCAGCTAACATGCCAAAAGATAACATTGAGCGTGCAATCAAAAAAGGTACTGGTGAAGACGGCGGAGCAGCTTACGAAGAATTTGTATACGAAGGATATGCTGCTGGTG
>JAFPCT010000050.1 GCA_017390125.1 Treponema sp. | reverse complement strand
GAAATGCGCCTGAACATGGTAAACATTGACCATCCTGGAAAAATCGCAGACTTCATTGCCTCTATCCTGAACGTAGAAAAAGAAGAGCAGCAGAAAGTTCTGGAAATGATAAATGTGCGCCAGCGTATGGAACAGGTCCTTGTTTTCATTAAAAAAGAGCAGGAACTCCTGAGAGTTCAGAAAAAAATCCAGAACGACATAAACGAACGGGTTGAAAAAAATCAGCGCGATTATTTTCTCCGGGAAGAATTGCGCTCAATTCAGGAAGAACTTGGAACAGATGCCGACGGAAACGACAGCGACTATCAGAAGTTCAAGAAGAAAATTGAAGAATTCAAATTTGAGGGCGAGATCAAGGAAGCCCTGGACAGCGAACTTGATAAATTCCGCATCCTCGACACTTCTAGCCCGGAATACACCGTATCCCGCAATTACCTTGAGCTTGTTACTCAGCTTCCATGGAACGACGAGTTTGTAGAATCCTACAACCTTGACAACGCAAAAAAGATACTTAATTCAGACCATTACGGCCTTGATGACGTAAAGAAAAGGATCCTTGAATTTCTTGCCGTAAGAAAACACAAGAAAGACAACAAGGGAACCATCGTCATTCTGGTTGGTCCTCCTGGAGTCGGCAAGACTTCCATCGGAAAATCAATTGCAAAGGCAATGAACAAACCTTTCTACCGCTTCAGTGTCGGCGGAATGAATGATGAGGCAGAAATTAAAGGTCACCGCCGCACTTACATAGGCTCAATGTGCGGAAAGATAATCCAGGGACTTAAGATAACCCATACAAAATCACCGGTATTCCTTATCGATGAGGTTGACAAAATGACACAGAGCGCCCACGGAGATCCTGCAAGCGCATTGCTTGAAGTGCTTGATCCTGAGCAGAACGTTGCATTCCGGGATAATTATCTTGACCTGCCCTTTGACGTATCTAACGTATTCTTTATCCTTACTGCAAACACTTTAGATTCCATTCCGGAGCCGCTTCTTGACCGTGCAGAAATAATTCAGCTTGCCGGATACATTGATCAGGAAAAACTGGAAATCGCAAAGAAGTACCTGCTTCCGAAAAACCTTGAGAAGAACGGTTTGGAGAAAGGCAAAGTAAAATACACTAAGGCTGCTCTGTTGCGGATAGCACAGGAATATGCCCGGGAAGCCGGCGTCCGTCACTATGAGAAATGTCTGGACAAAATCCACAGAAAACTGGTGACAGAGATGATGGAAGAAGCAGACTCTAAACTTGCCGAAGCTTTAAAACAGGCAAAGGCTGAAAAAAAGACTGCAGAAGAAATTGGTCTCATCTCAACATCATCATTTTACGACGCAGAAAGGACATTTACGATTGATGCCCCTGACCTTGAAAAATATCTTGGAAAGCCGACATTTGACGAGAGCGAAATCAAACGGGCTTCAATTCCAGGAACTGCAATCGGTCTTGCATGGACAAGCATGGGAGGCGACACACTCATGATCGAAAGCGTTTCTTTCCCTGGAAAAGGAGATCTTATACTTACCGGCCAGATGGGCGAAGTAATGAAGGAATCAGCAGAAATAGCCATGAACTGGGCAAAAAAATATGTTCTTGAAAAACACATAAAGAAACCGGAATGGTTTGAAAAAAATACGATTCACCTGCACATTCCTGAAGGAGCAACTCCAAAGGACGGTCCTAGCGCCGGAATTACAATGGCAACAACATTCGTTTCTCTGCTTACCGGAAAAACAATAAAGCAGAATCTTGCAATGACAGGAGAGCTTTCGCTTACAGGAAACGTGCTTCCTATCGGCGGACTGAGGGAAAAGACTGTCGCCGCAAAGAGAAATAAGATAAAGACTATACTCATTCCGAAGACAAATGAGCGTGATCTTGACGAAATTCCAGCCCACGTCAAATCCGGAATCAAGTTCATTCTGGTAACACGGGTGGAACAAGTTATTGAGAATGCGTTCTGATTTTGAATTAAGAATTGAAAAGAATCAGATCAGGAACTTTGTAAGTCAGCGTTGAGCCGAACTGCTTTTTCTTCGCAACATCGCTTGCAATATCGATATCGATACCGAGAGTTGTCGAAGCAAAGCCGTTTGCCGACGCTGTAATCGTAAAATGGAAACGCTTGCAGATGTTTCCCTTTCCTGCAGTTATTGATTTTGGCCAGAAAGAAAATACCCCGTTAGTAGATTTGAATGTTGCGGCCGGGTTTGCCCATGACGAATCCTGCATTGCAACCAGTCCGGAACCGTCCTTGAGTTCCACGCAGGCATTTGCAAGAGGTTCAAAAGTAGCGCCGTTCAAAACAGTTCCTGTAATGACCGGGAAATTGAATGCCGGACTCTCCGCTTCTTTATCTCCAAGAATAGTCTGTACGGCAATCACCTTATGATCAGGGCGAAGGTTTGTTGCAACCCGCCTGATTCCATCCAGAACAAGGGCGTCAACATCTGCGCTCAACTGCTTGTCTATAAGAGTCTGCGCAGTGTAGACAGCTCCCCGTCCGGAAACTATGTAATGAGGATGAACCTTATTCAGTACATAACTAGTTACATCCAGTCGACAGCTTTCACAATCGCATTTCAGCCATTCTGGTCGCCTTTTGTTCAGCTGATTGTAAGTTTCTTCTACACGTTCTGCAACGTATTCTTCCATCAAGTTATGTACGTTCATAGGATTTTAGTTGCCGCCGTTCCTAGTATAGGCAGCAAGTCCTCCTTGCTTTAAGATTGTACGGCTTCGTTCAGCAAGATCATTTGTAGCCTTGATGACTTTACCGTTACATTTGATTTCGAATTCACACCCGGTGCTCAATGCTTCCTCGATATTTGTGAGCTCAAGCACATCACCTTGTTTTATTATATCATAATCTGCCGGATTTACAAAATTCATTGGAATAATTCCGTAGTTTATGAGGTTCGCCTTATGGATTCGGGCAAAGCTTTTTGTGAGAATAGCCCTTACGCCAAGGTACATAGGTCCGAGAGCCGCATGCTCACGGCTTGAGCCCTGTCCGTAGTTCTCTCCGCCGACAACGATACAGTTTGCAAAACCAGCTTCCTCACTTCTTGTGTAGAAAGTCTCATCAAGACGTGTGAGAGTGAACTTACTGATTTCCGGAATGTTCGAACGGAGAGGAAGAACCTTTGCTCCGGCCGGCATGATGTCGTCTGTAGAAACATTGTCCCCTGCCTTAAGGCGTACAGGAAGAGTAAGACGAGGCTCGTAGTCACGGCATTTCGGACACGGCTTGATGTTTGGTCCGCGAAGGATCTCAACTTTCTGTGCTTCCTCAAGCGGAAGAGGAGCAATGATCATACCGCGGTTCTGAGCGGCTTCAAGAACGTCCTTTGAAGAAAGGCGTGAATCTTTTCCGTCAAGGAGTGAAACGCGGACACCGTCAATGTATGCAGGATCCTCATAATCAAGAGTCTCAGCTTCTGTGAACACACCTGTAACAGCGGCTGCAGCAGCAGTTTCCGGAGAAACAAGGTAAACGTTTGCATCAGCAGTTCCGCTTCGTCCCTTGAAGTTGCGGTTGAAAGTGCGGAGCGTAACGCCCTCACTGTTAGGGGCAAAGCCCTGTCCGATACATGGACCGCAGGCACTCTCAAGAATTCGGAATCCGGCCTCGAAGAGAGTCTCAAGGATTCCTGCCTTGGAAGCCATAAGGATAGTTGTACGGCTTCCAGGAGCAATTCCTGCTTCTACGCCAGGAGCAATATGCTTTCCCTTTACGATTGCGGCAACGCTTTCAAGGTCGTCAAGAGAAGAGTTTGTACATGAACCGATTACAACCTGAGTTACTTTCTTTCCTGCAAGATTCTTTACAGAATCAATTACGTCAGGGTTATGAGGACAAGCTGCAAGAGCAGAAAGCTCGTCAAGATTGATCTCAATGATTTTGTCGTATGCGGCGCCTTCGTCAGCCTTCTGTTCCGTCCAGTCTGATCCGCGGCCCATTGACTCAAGGAATTTCTTTGTCTTTACGTCTGAAGGGAAGATTGAACATGTTGCACCAAGCTCAGCGCCCATATTGGTAATAGTAGCGCGCTGCGGTACAGTCAGAGTTTCAACGCCTTCGCCGAAATATTCATAGATTGCGAGAGTTCCGCCCTTTACAGTCTCACGGCGGAGAACTTCAAGGATGATATCCTTTGCGCCTACTCCTTTGCGGAGCTTGCCTGTAAGTTTTACACCAAAGATTTTAGGCATAGCAAGGTGGAATGCACCGCCGCCCATTGCAACAGCAACGTCAAGTCCGCCGGCACCAATGGCAATCATACCGATTCCGCCGCCAGTCGGTGTGTGGCTGTCTGAACCAAGGAGTGTTTTTCCAGGTTTTCCGAAACATTCAAGGTGAACCTGATGGCAGATTCCGTTGCCCGGACGGCTGAAATACAAGCCGTACTTTGCAGCAATTGACTGAAGGTAACGGTGGTCGTCCATGTTCTTGAAGTCTGTCTGAAGTGTGTTATGGTCTACATATGAAACAGAAAGCTCTGTCTTTACCCGAGGAATACCGATTGTCTCAAACTGAAGGTAAGTCATTGTACCAGTCGCATCCTGTGTAAGAGTCTGGTCAATCTTGATCGCAATGTCCTTGCCGCGCTCAATCGGTTCTCCCTTTACGAATTTTGTTTCCGAACATGCTTCAGGAATGATGTGTGCCTGAAGAATTTTTTCTGCCAATGTAAGTGCCATATAGTTCCTCATAAACTAAAATATAGATAGAATAATAGGTAGAAGTTTAGTATTATTCAGGCTTTTATTCAATATTTTGAGACAGCTATAAATTTAACTTCTCTTTTTCAGGCCAATTTATTATATTTTTAACGAACGATTTTTTTCGGGAGGAAATTATGGAAAATTTTGCTGCAGGAAATCCTGCTGAACTTCAGGTTCAGAACAAATTCATTGCAAAAGTGTACGGGTGGATGGCTCTTGCGCTGTTTATAAGCGCGGCAACAGCTTTCGGAACTGCATTATATGCAGCATCAGACATGTCGGCAGCAAGAATGCTATACGGTCCAGGATACATTGTCCTTGCAATTCTGGAAATTGGCCTTGTATGGTGGCTCAGCGCCTCAATCAGAAAAATTTCACCGTTTGCTGCCACGGTGGGATTCCTCATCTACTCAATGCTGAACGGCGTTACTCTTTCCTCAATTTTCATTGTATACAGACTTGATTCT
>JAFPCT010000049.1 GCA_017390125.1 Treponema sp. | reverse complement strand
TTCAGCACTTCGCCCTGAGCAAATTCAAAGGGATATGCCTTTGAGAAGCCGTTCGTAAAATCACCAGAAAGGCGGATTATTTTCTGTTCGGCACCAAATTCCGAAGCATTGAAGAACACCGGCCGAAAATAAATCAGAAAGGCTGAGACCAGGATCGTAAAAACCAGAATCACTATTGCACCGATTTTAAACAGAATGCTGTAATGGTCTATGAAAAGCCCCGAAGAAAAACGCAGAAGGGCGCGGAAATTCGTGAAAAACGCAAATATTGAGATTACAAGTATTGTAACGGAAAATATGTCTGCTCCCCAGGCAAAAATATGCAGTACAGAAAAAACAACACATAAGGGCGCAAGGAAAGCAAGTGAGTCAACTTTGCCATATTTTAAGAAAAAAATTCGGCTGCAATTCAAAAAGAGCAGGAACAGCACAAGCCATTCGCCCAAAACAGGATTTTCCATATTTTTATTTTATTAGGATTTTATATTTGTAGCAACAAGTCACCAAGGTCTTGCACAGTTTCAACAATATAATCGGCGCCGTGCTCTTCAAATTCTGCGCGGTTTCCGTATCCGTAAAGGACAGCGGCAACCTCAATGCCGTTTTCATGAGCGCCGTTTATGTCGTTCTCACGATCTCCGACCATGATTATTCGGCTCCTGTCTTTTTCCGTGAGAGCGCAGTTTTTCATGGAATATGCAATCACCTGACTTTTTTTGCTGCGGGACACATCCATTGTACTTCCACCGACAAAATCAAAATATTTTGCCAGATCAAAATGATTCAGTACGATGTTCGCCTGTTCCTCCGGTTTTCCGGTCGCAACCACAAGATGTTTTCCGGCCGCCTTAAGTTTATCAAGAAGCTCATAAATTCCTGGGTAAGGCTTGTTGTTGAAAATTCCCTTTACTGAATAATGCTTTCGGAAAACATCTATTGCTTCCGAGCACTGGTCGTAGGAAAAACCGCAGTATTTCGGAAGGCTGTCCCAAAGTGCCGGTCCCAGGAAAGGCTTAAGTTCCTCGTCTGTCTTCTCAATGCCGAAATGTTCAAGCATTATGCGCAGGGATTCAAAAATTCCAGGCTGAGAATCGGTCAATGTTCCATCCAAATCCAAAAAAACGTATTCCTTCATAAAACTGTTTCCTATCATTTTCCAACGCAGAATCTGCTGAAAATACTTCCAAGAACGTCATCTGCAGTAACTTCGCCAGTAACCTCCCCAAGTGAATTCAAGGCTTCTTCCAAATCCTGTACAACTGCATCAAGGGCAAGGTCTTCCTTTGAGGTTAAAAGAGCATGATTCACACTTTCCAAAGCTTCCTCAACGGCTGCCTTCTGTCGGGCAGAGCCAAGTCCAGCCTGAACGCGCTCAGTAGAAACTCCTTCGGTGAGGATTTCCTTTACTTTTGCATACAATTCGGCAAATCCAGCGCCTTTCTTTGCGCTTACATAAACTTCACCTTTCAAGAGCTTTACTTCTTCCCTGAACTGTACGGAAAGAGCCGGCTTTTTTTCTGCCATGTCACATTTATTCCATACCAGAAGAACCGGACGAGTGCACATCTTCAAAAATATCAGGTCATCTGAGCTGAGGAAAAAACGTGAATCAACCAGATAAAGAAGCAGATCTGCATCTTCTGAAAGGGAATGGGTAAGGTTTACGCCCTGAGCCTCAATTACGTCATCAGTTTCACGGAGCCCCGCTGTATCAAAAAGTCGGACAGGAATTCCGTTAAAGTCAACCCAGCTTTCAATCCAGTCACGGGTCGTTCCTTCTATATCACTTACGATGGCCCTTTCTTCCTTCAGGATTCCGTTGAACAGGCTGGATTTTCCGGCATTGGTACGTCCGCAAAGAACGATTCTTGCACCATCCTGATAAAGCTTTTCGCCACGCCAGCTGTCGTTCAGCTGCTGCAATCTTGCAGAAGCCTGCTCCAGTTCCGAAGAATCAAAGGAATCTGCAATGGTCTCCTCATCTTCCGGA
>JAFPCT010000048.1 GCA_017390125.1 Treponema sp. | reverse complement strand
TTTCATTAGACTTTGATTGTCTAACAAAAGGGGTTCACTTCATTCAGGTGTAAGGGTTTATTTTTATCTATAATCGTTCCAATCACGTCTAAACTCATTATTCAACGAAGTCTACCATCGCTATAAACCCGTCTATGCTAATCGGCCAACCGCAATGCTTACACAGATAAACCGATTCATAATAAACATACTGACCCGGAAGTTCCTGAATGTATGGTGTAAATCCCGGAAGTGCGTGAACCGCAAAACTTAAAGCAAAAAAAGTCAGAATCAGAAAAAATTTTCTCTTCATAAATATTCCTGTCGTTCAGTTCGTTTCATCGCTCAGGCGTTCAAAGCTGCAAGTTCTTCGCTTACAAGCTTTGCAACCTCTGATGCAGCTTTTTCTGCCGGGATGAGCTTTGATTCGGCTTCCTTGCGGAGCTTAACTTCTACGTTCGGCAGGTTCTTTTCGCCAACGACAACTCGAACCGGAATACCGATAAGGTCGAAGTCCTTGAATTTAACGCCAGGGCGTTCGTTGCGGTCGTCAAGAAGCACTTCTACGCCGGCTTTCTGCAGTTCTTCGTAGATTTTGTCTGAAACTTCCTTCATCTGTCCGTCGTACTTTACCGGAACGACTACAACCTGGAAAGGTGCCACTGTCATAGGCCAGATTACGCCGTTTTCGTCGTGGTGGGCTTCGATGATGCTTGCAAGGGTGCGGTCTACGCCGATTCCGTAGCAGCCCATTACAGGGGTAGTTGCCTTTCCGTTTACGTCAAGGTAGCTTACGCTCATTGATTTTGTGTATTTATCGCCCAACTTGAAGATGTGTCCAAGTTCGTTGCCTTTTTTCATGTAGAAGGTTCCGCCGCAGTCCGGGCATTTGTCGCCTTCCTTACAGGTGCGTACGTCTGCCGTCATGAATGCAGTAAAATCGCGGCCCGGTTCAACGTGCTTAACGTGGAAACCTTCTTTTCCGGCACCGGCGATGCAGTCATGCATTTCAACGGTTGATTCGTCCATGATTACAGGAATTTTAATTCCGATCGGTCCAACGAATCCGTGTGGTGCGCCTGAGTATTTTAATACGTCTTCATCGCTTGCAAGTTCGGCTCCGCTGGCTTTAAGAACGGAAGCAAGTTTAGTTTCGTTTACGTCCAGGTCTCCGCGGATAAGAACGCAGAAATATGTTTCCGGAATGTATGTCTGTCCGCCTTCTGTAACGGTTTTTGCATTCTTGTAGAATTCTGTTTCTGAAAGATCTACGGCGCAGTTGTAAACTTTGTAAACCAAGGCCTTGAGGAATGTTGTTGGCTTTGCGTTGAAGAATTTTTCCATGTCTTCAATGCTGAATACGTTCGGAGTTGCAACTTCTTCAACAGGAAGGTCTGTCTTTACCTGTAGTTTTCCTTCGTTGTTCAGTGGAACTTCTTTCTGGCATGCAGCTTTTTCTACGTTGGCTGCATAAGAGCAGTTAGGGCACAAAAGCAATGTGTCGTCGCCAACTTCGCTTTCAACCATGAATTCTTCTGAACCGGAACCACCCATGGCTCCAGTATCTGCCTTTACGGAAATTGTCTTGAGTCCAAGGCGCTTGAAAATGTGGCGGTAAGCTTCTGCCGCGCTGTTGTATGAATTGTCCAGGTCCGTCTGGTCTTTGTCAAAGGAATAGGCGTCCATCATTGTAAATTCACGGCCGCGCATTACACCGTAGCGAGGACGGATTTCATCGCGGTATTTTGTGTTGATCTGGTACAATGTGAACGGAAGCTGCTTGTAAGAAGAAAGTCCTTCACGGACAACAGCAGTAACTGATTCTTCTGCAGTCGGGGAAACGACCATGTCCTGTCCGGCACGGTTCTGAGGAGTAAGCATTTCGCCGTTCATTTTGTCCCAGCGGCCGCTTTCCTTCCAGATTTCACCAGGCTGAATTACAGTTGCCTTAAGTTCCATCATTCCGGCTTTATCAAGTTCTTCGCGGATAATGTTTTCAAGTTTCTTGAATGAGCGGTAGCCGATCGGCATGTAAGTGTACAGACCGTTTCCCAGCTTGCGGAGCATACCTGTCCTCATCATGAGCTGGTGGCTTGCGATTACTGCATCATTTGGAGCATCTCTCAATGTAGAAATAATAAATTTTGAAGTTTTCATATATTTTTTCCTTTCCTAAATCCTATTCTCAATAAAACTAAATAAAGTGCTTTATGCCGTGATGTTCAATCAACTTTGCCTTTACAGCGACAATGTAAGAACCATACATAGCTGTAACAGCATCAAAGGCTGTAGCAAATGAACATATTATCGGTGCGGCCGGCTGCAGAAGCAGGAACCCAGTTTCAAAGCTTCGGCTGTAAAGCGTACACAAAACTGTAAGGGAAATAAATGCGCCCCCTGCAGGAAATCCTCCCAAGAGGAAAGAAATTCCAAAAGAAGTGAATGTTATCCAAAGAATATCCTTGAAAGGAATATTCAGGCTGGAATAACTGCGCCAGATCATAATGAATCCAACCGTAGTAACCAGAGCCGAACCTCCCCGGGCAAAAACAGTAAACAAAGGATGAACAACTCCATTAATTCGACGGCGGATACCAAGACTTTCCTTTCCATGACGCATATTTAGCTGCAGCACAAGATTGGAATCTCCGCTGAAAAAAGCCGTCAAAACAGAAGAAATTGAAGCGTACAGAATGCGGTACGGATGCGGATCATTGCACAGGTAGCGGACAACCAGCGGATAAATAAGTCCGGCAACAAGAATAAAATCAACCAGCAGCATGATTATCATTGGAGTGAATACACCGCTAGTAATGACAGCCCTGAACTTAACAGTCCAGAAACACAGAATCGCAATCATTCCATATGCAAGGAATTCCGTAAAAATAACAGAAATTGAATACATCAACTTTGAAAGTGAATCTACCAAAGTAGTAACCGGTCTGAAAGCAACCTGATCAACACAGGTCTCAATACCAATTAAAACCGCAAAAGCATAGGAAGCAATCAAAAATGTACCGTTATTCAAAGTTTCAAAAGCAGAATAAGGCAGAATTGCCCTGAAAAGATCCGCAATGCCCAGTACAGCAGAACCAGTATCATTTTCACCAGTAATCGGAATACGCGGAAGCTTTACAATAAGAATGGAAATAAGTCCAACCAAAGTAAGAATAAAAGAAGAAGCCACAATCACGCTTCCCGTCCAAATTCCAGTTTTTATAAGAAGACGGTTTTCCCGCAGCCTGTTAAAGGAAATTATTACAGTAAAAAACAGAACCGGAACAATCATATAGCGACCGAACCTTACAACCAGTTCAGTAACAAAATTAACTGCTCCAGAAACAGATGGATTGTTTACAGGAAGAATAAAAGCACAGGCAATTCCCAGTAAAGAAGCAATAAGATATTTAAACCATACTTTCATAGAACAAAATTATACCATAAAACACATGGAATATGCTATAATCAGAGTATGAGTAAAAATTTATTAATTGTCGGAAAAGATTCTGCTTCAGTAAGCGATTTCGCAGAAGCAATGACCCTCGGAGATTTTAACGTAGCCACCGCAGATGACGCACAAAAACGCACCACATCAGCCGCAAGCGTAACATCAGTAATGTGGAATAAATCCTCAGCAGTTTCAGCCCGTTCCCTCATAATACAGGCAGAAACCACCCTAGGCTACATAGATGATTATATTTTCTATTTCGATTCACCGCTTTACGCCGCAGAATATTCAAGCTTTTCAGCAGAAAACTGCCAGAAATCCGCCGACGAAATGATAACTTCATTCCAGTACGTAGCTCTTGAAGCTCTCACCAGAATAGAACAGAAAAAGTCTCCGGCTCGACTCATTTTCATACTCAAACCCCATCCGTCCGCAAAAGACTTCGTGCTTTTTCCAGGAACCAAAAACCTTACCTCAATCCCTGCAAACCCATTCGTAGCCGCATCTGAATCAGCATTTGCAAATTTTGCAGAAAACCTTGCCGCACTTCAGACAGAAAAAGAAAATATCTCCGTCCTGCTTGTAACCGGTGACAACCAGAATGAAACCATCCAGAAAACCAGTGCACTGGCATCCTGGCTTTCTGCAACAATCATCACACAGGACAATCAGAAATCAAAACCATCTCCAAAAGCAGCATTAACGTGGATAAAAGCCGGCTCAAAAACTTCGGGGGCATTCTCACTTTTCCACTAAAAATGACGCACGTAGAAAAACACCTTGCACAGGCAATATCAAGCAGCACCTTCCCACAATTTTATCCCCGGACATGAAGTCTTTTGATGTTGTTAAAAACAATGGAATACCGTTTGCTCCCGTAAATACCATATTGGATAAAAGAAAATTTGAAGATTTAGATCAGGGCGGCATGGGAATAAATCTCGCGAGAATGAACACCCAGGCTCGGCGAGATTCATCGAGCCGACGTAGGCAGCCGCCCTTCCAGCAAAGAAATGCATCTTCAGAAAAAGTAAATTTACAAAGCAAAAAATTATTTAAACAAAAAAAAGTCTGGCAGCTACCTACTTTCCCACCCCGAAAGGCAGTATCATCGGCGTTAGAGAGCTTGACTTCCGTGTTCGGTATGGGAACGGGTATTGCCTCTCCACTATGGCCACCAGACATTTATTACTTTGTCCTCTTGCTCCGCGCTAATCCTCTCCTCGAGGGCAGAACGAAGCTTCTTCGGAAAATGACTTTCGCTTTGTATCATGGAATCAATAATATGGTCAAGCCTCACGACTTATTAGTACTGCTCGGCTGAACGTCTCGCGGCGCTTGTACCTGCAGCCTATCAACCAGATAGTGTCTCTGGAGTCTTCAGGAGGATTAAATCCTCAGGGAAATATTATCTTGAGGTGGGCTTCCCGCTTAGATGCTTTCAGCGGTTATCCCTTCCGAACTTAGATACCCAGCACTTACCCTTGGCAGGATAACTGGTAAACCAGAGGTTCGTCCACTTCGGTCCTCTCGTACT
>JAFPCT010000047.1 GCA_017390125.1 Treponema sp. | reverse complement strand
GTAATTTCACGCTATCTTCCCTGCGTCGTTTCTGACGGAAACGGAATGTGGCGTTTTATGTTGAAAATTTCCCCGGTTAAGTCCGGTGTGTTCAGCCGTAAGGACGTTCCTTTTGAAATCATTGACTGGGATACTTTTGTTTTTGCAGACAAATCCTTCATCTATAAAATTGACAACCAGTGGTGGTCTCAGCCCAGGGAAAGGGTTGTCCTTGACCGCAGCGTAAACCATATGATTTCCTGGCAGAGCGTTGACTATTCCAAGCAGAATATCGTTAAATTCTACAACCTTCCTCCGAAACCGGAGATTGTCAAGAAAGTTGAGGACAACGGCCAGATTCAGATTTCTGCTGTCAGTGACAGCGACTACAAATTCGGGCTTCTTCAGACTCCTGGAGAAACCTGCGAGCTCTATGATTCTCTGAATATAGACACTTTCAAAGGCGATAATTTCGACGGAAAAGTGACGGTGGGTGTCTTCTATGACTCTGTATGCCAGGGCAAGATGGAGATTCCGTTCAATATCCACAAGAAAAATCCAAGGGCGCCTATGATTCTTCCGTCCGTTCAGGATGATTTTGCCCGTCAGGCTGTGCGTGTTGCAATTGCAAGCACAGAGAAGAACAGCGTTTACTATGCTGTTTCCGGTCCGGTAATCCTTGACGAAAATTATACTGTCTCTGCGGATGAAGTTCTTTTTGATTTGAATTCAATTTCTTTTAAGAAGGACACTAATGTCGCTGTCATTCTTGAGCCAATGAATGAAGGTGCGGCCGCATACAAAGTTGCCGCATACTGTGTTGACGGTCACGGAAACAGGAGCAAGACTTCTGAATATGCGGTGATCATTGACCAGAGAAATTATTTTCTTGACGGAACCATTGTTGATCCGGAAAAAAAGAAAAAGGCAAACGGAACAATAAAGTATCCTTACACTGAATTTTCAGAGGTTGTCTCACTCATAAACCAGAGCCGTTTTGTGCATATCCGCGTGAACGGAGACGTGAAGGTTCCTGCTGGAGTTTCCCGCATTACATCAAACTGCAAGATTGACGGTACAGGGGATTCCAGACTCATCCTTGCGCCTACGACAAGTTTCCTCATAAAGAATGCCAGCGTCTCAATCTCAAACTGCATCGTTTCTCTGGCGGAAAGCCGTAATACTACGGAAACAGCGTTCCTGTTCAATCTTGAGCGCGGAGTTCTTTATCTTGACGGCGTCGAGCTTTCTGCTGTATTCGGAAAGTCCGGCTCAATAATCAATTCAGACAATTCTGTGCTGAATATTGTAAATACCGGGCTTACATCTTCTGCAGAAAGCTATTCATCAGTCATTTCTGCAGTTCAGTCAAAGATTCAGATTAAGAAATCCCGTCTCACTGTTGTAGCCGGAACTGCCGTTGATATTTCTTCACAGGGCGGACTCTTTGAGCTTACGGACTCAACCTGCATTGTAACCGGTGTAATGGGACGCATCGCAGAGCTTTTTGACACGCACTCAACGATTACCGGCAATAATTTTGTAGGAGACCTTAAAAAGCCCATGGGCAACAACAAGCCTGTATACACAGACGAAAAGAATTATTCCGTTGATTATTCCGGCAATAATATTACAGGTTTCTGATCATGTCGGTTAAGCTTATTTGTGGATTTGATGAAGCGGGAAGGGGGCCTCTTGCAGGTCCTGTAACTGCAGGAGCTGTAATTCTGCCGGAAGATTTTCCTGTTGAGATTCTGAACGATTCTAAGAAGCTTTCTGAAAAAAAACGTGAGGAAGCGGAGAAAATCATCATGGATAAGGCCTGCTGGGGGCTGGGAATCGTTGATCACAAGACAATCGATGAAATGAACATTCTGAAGGCAAGTATGTATGCTATGCGCCTTGCCTATGAAATGATGATAAAAAAACTGCCGGAATGGCTTTCAGTTCATCATGTAGATGAATGCTGGATTTCCGGCATAACGGACGGTACCAGCGTGCCTGATATTCCCGGAATTGAATTAAGGTGCGAGCCGAAGGCAGACGGAAAATATCCTCCTGTAATGGCAGCAAGCATAATTGCAAAGGTTGAGCGTGACAAAATTATGTGCCAGATGGACGCCCTTTATCCTGCCTACGGCTATGCAAAGCACAAAGGCTATCCCACTGCCGCCCATCGTAAAATCTGCCATGAAATAGGTCCAAGCCCGATTCAACGGCTTACGTTCAAATACTAAAAAGCCTTGAGCAAAACTCAAGGCTTTTTCTTTATTCTTCTGTTTCTGCAGGAGTTTCTGTCTGCGGCCTTTTTGAAACCACATGGATTCTTCCTGTTCGTTTGATTCCGTCATCCTGCTTTTTGCTGCTGTCTTTCACACGGTAAATTTTCTTTGCTTTTTCAGCTTTTTTGGCAGCCTTAAGCTTTGCGCGCTCCTTTCTGTCTTTTTCGACGAAGTTAAGGGAGCGGTCCATTCCCTGAAGGAATTTCTGCATGTCATCGGCAAAAATGGCAATCTG
>JAFPCT010000046.1 GCA_017390125.1 Treponema sp. | reverse complement strand
TTTTCCTGCTTTTCTTCCTTGGATTTGCACTTTTCGGCCTTATGGCCCTTGCTCCCGGGGATATAGTTGATACTATGATGAGCCAGCAGATTATGCAGGCTGCGGAAGGCGGCAGGAACATTAATTCTTCTGCTGCCGGCAATGAAAAGAATTTTTCTCAGGCTCAGATGGAAAAGCTCCGTGCTGAATTCGGGCTGGACAAGCCGTTCTATGTTCAGTATTTCAAATGGCTCAAAAGGGTGGTGGTTCACCATGATTTGGGAACCAGCCTTGTAAGCCGGGCTCCTGTTTCCTTCCTCATCAGAAGCCGCATATGGAACAGCGTGCTTTTGAATTTGATTTCCCTTGTGTTCATCACTATTTTTTCTTTTCTGCTGGGAGTTTATTTTTCAAGCAAGGCCGGAACAAGGCTTGATACTGCCGTAACTTTCTTCGCACTGTTTTTCCATGCCTTCCCGGGAATCCTTCTTCTGATTCTCCTTCAGCTTTTTGCCTCTGTGAGCGGCCTGTTTCCGGTAACGGCTTATCCGGATTTTCCTTTTTCGTCCGCTCCTTTTAAGTTTACGTTCAGTTATGCCCATCACGTTTTTCTTCCGCTTTTTGCCTCCTTCATCGGCGGTCTTGGCGGAACAATGCGCATGATCCGGGCAACAATGCTTGACCAGCTGGGGCTTCCGTATATTTTTGCCCTTCGTGCCCGGGGAATAAGCGAAAAGCGGGTTTACCTGAACCACGCCTTCCGCAATACTCTGAACCCTTATATCACAGGAAGCGCAAACCTGCTTGCCTCTTTGTTCAGCGGTTCAATGATTCTTGAGATTATCTTTGCCTATCCTGGAATCGGACGGCTTACATACGAGGCTGTCCTTCAGCAGGATATAAATCTGGTTCTTGCAAACAGCATGTTCTCTTCAGCGCTCATCTTGATCGGTATGGTCATAAGCGATGTTCTTCTTGCTTTTGTTGACCCTAGAATCCGCTACGGAAAGGAATAAGGAAAGAAAAACGAAAAATTTTTTTGATTATCTTACAAAACGGCCTCTCGCAATGTTTTCTGTATTCCTTCTTGTCTTTCTGTATCTGGTGATGATTCTTGCAGAATTTATGGCTCCTTATTCTGCCGGCCGTACCTATGAGAACAACACTTATCATCCTGCCAACGTCCAGCTTACGGCCAGGGGGCTGAAAGTTCGGGAATACCGGGCGATAAACAAGTCTTCCTGGGAATATGTGCGCGTAAAGGATGAGGAATGTATCCACCGTTTCGTGCTTTTTGCAAAGGGGGAAGAATACAAGCTTTTCGGCGTAATTCCATGCAGCCGCCACCTTTTCGGTTCTGATTCCGAATATCCGGTTTACATTTTGGGCGCAGACAATCTTGGCCGGGACCTTTTCAGCCGGATTGTATACGGAAGCCGTATTTCCCTTACAATCGGTTTTGTCGCTACTGCCGTTTCGCTGCTTCTTGCCGTAATTCTCGGCGGTTTGAGCGGATATTTCGGCGGGGCAACTGACTGGGCGGTCATGCGTTTTGCGGAATTTTTCATGCTCATTCCGAGTCTTTACCTTATCCTGTTCCTGCGCTCAATTCTGAACACAAAAATGGACAGCGGTACAAGCTACATGATCATTACGCTGATCCTTGCCCTTGTGGGCTGGCCTGGTGCTGCCCGTACAATCCGCGGTATGGTTCATGCAATCAAAAGGGAGGAATTTGTAGTGAATGCCTCGCTTGAAGGAATCCCGGCTTTGAACATAATTTTCTGCCACATAATTCCTCAGACTGCAAGTTACCTTATCGTTTCTACGGCTCTCAGTATTCCTGGGTTCATCATGAGCGAGACGGCTCTTTCTTATCTTGGGCTTGGTATCAACGATCCGTCCGTAAGCTGGGGAAGCCTTATAAACCGAGACATTTCTACCATTCAGAATCTGCAGAACTATCCGTGGCTTTTGTATCCGGTTCTGATGCTTCTTTTTGTAACTCTCGCTTTTAATTTCCTTGGGGATGCCCTTCGGGATTTTTACGATCCTTATGCGTCTGTTTTTAAACGTAACAGAAAGCATAATCTTGAAGTCGTAAAGGAAGAGAAACCTGCCTTGCTTTCAGTTGAAGACCTGCACGTTACTTTTACGATTCTCCGGGGAACAAAAGCGGTGAAGGTGTACGGTGTAAGGGGAGTTTCTTTCTGCGTGAACAGGGGGGAGATTCTCGGCCTTGTAGGAGAATCTGGTTCCGGCAAGTCTGTTACCACGACTGCAATTCCCGGGCTGTTTTCTGCAAACGCACAGGTTTCAGGACACATATATTACGACGGCGTAGACCTGCTTTCTCTTGACGAGCATGAGCTCAGAAAGTACCGCGGACGTAAAATCGCACTTATTTTCCAGGAGCCGGGACGTTCCTTTGATCCGCTCCAGAACATAGGTTCTGTTTTTTATGAGACTTTCAGAAACATGGATTCGGAAATTACCCGCAGCCAGTCCGATGCAAAGGCCTGCACGCTTCTTGGGGAGGTCGGCATTCCAGAGCCGGAAAACCGTCTTTCCTCATTCCCGCACCAGTTCAGCGGCGGTCAGCTCCAGAGGCTTGGAATTGCACTTGCTCTTGCCCAGGACTGTGAGCTTTTGATTGCGGACGAGCCTACAACAGCACTTGACGTTACGATTCAGGCACAGATTGTTTCCCTTCTTCTTCGCCTGCAGAAGGAGAGGGGACTTTCGATCATTTTCATAAGCCACAACATAAATCTTGTTGCGGAAATAAGCGACAGGATTGCCGTAATGTACGGCGGAAAGATTATGGAAACCGGTCCGGCAGAAAAAATAATGTCTGCGCCGTCACATCCTTATACAAAGGCTCTTGTAAGCGCAATACCGGAATTCGGAAGCCACTATACAGGCGGCAGAATGACGTCAATTCCGGGAAGGGTTACAGATCCAGCCAGACCGGAGCCGGGCTGTCCTTTTGCTCCGAGATGTTCTTTTGCAAAGGAATCCTGCCGTTCTGCTGACGAATGTTACGCAAGAACCTAGTTTCTTTGAGAAGGGTTCGTTAAAATTGACTATGGCTTTTAAAATTATTCTTTCTGATTTGGACGGAACACTCCTTCGTTCTGACAAGACCATTTCTTCTTTTTCTGCTGATGTCCTTGCGGAATGCAGGCGACGTGGCTTTTTGATCGGATTTTCAACTTCCCGCGGCAGGGCAAACATCGTTCCCTATGAGGCGCAGATTAAGCCGGACATTCTGATCTGCAACGGCGGCGCAAGCCTTGTGTGCGGCGGAAAACTTGTCCGTTCATGTACTTTTTCAATAGAAGAAACCCGCAGAATTCTTTCTGCCGCCTATGAAGTGTGCGGCGCAGAAGCTGAGATAACCCTTGATACTCTGGAAGAAATTTTCTGGAATCGAAAGCATGACAAGAGCACCGATTATGCCTGGGACTGTGCCTATGATGACTTCAAGGATTTTTCACAGCCGGCAATGAAAGTCTGCGTTCAGACCCAGAACCGGGAAAAGGCCCTCCGCATTGCAAAAGCAGTTCCGGACTGCGACATGCTTCCTTTTTCTGACATTCCCTGGTATAAGTTTTCTTCCGCAAAAGCCACAAAAGAAAACGCGGTTTCATTTTTATGCTCGCACCTTTCTGTTTCTGCAGATGAGGTCATTGCCTTTGGAGATGACCACAACGACATCGGCATGCTCAGGATGTGCGGAACCGGCGTTGCCATGGAAAATGCCATTCCGGAAGTAAAAGCTGCCGCAAATGCCGTAACATGCTCCAACGACGAGGACGGAGTTGCCTTATTCCTGCAGGAGCATATTCTTAAAAAACAATAGTTTCTTTTAAAAGCCCCTGAAAAACCGTAAATTGAATTTTCAAAAATACAGTTTCCCAGAGGCGTTAAAATTATTCTCCAGAAACTAAAGTTGTTTTTACAATGACAAATCCACCGAGAATGTTTGTCGTTCTAACATCAACAGTTGAAACATGTGTAATTCCAGAATCTTGTGCGGCATCAAGAATAGAACCGTTTCCGAAATTCATTAATCCCCACAAAACCGAAGTTCCGCTAGAAGAACCTCTTTTTGCTCCGATTGTTCCGTCTGCACACACTGGTGTAAATGTTGTACAAGAAGAGAACAACATTGCAAGGGCTGCAAACGAACCTAAAAGTACTTTTTTCATACTTACTCCAAAACTGTAAAACATACAGTAAAATTTCCCAAATTATTGAGAAAAGAATATAAAGTTTGTAACACAAACTAAAAAGATAAAACTGAGATTCACTCATTTTTACCCTTCTTTCAAAATAAGCTGACTTCATCGTATTAACCTCTAAAAAAAATTTTTGTCAAGACGAAATAACAGAATTTTGCAATTTTTTTCTGAGGTTTTAGGGCGCAAAGCCCTAGGATAGCCGTCTTTTTAAGCAAGGATAAACCCCATCTCAAACCCGAACTTCAATCTCACCCTCTGCCACAAGACTTTCCGGCGTAACCTCACATTCTACGGCAACGACTTTTACTCCGGCAAGGGATGCCTGGTGAAGGGCGTCGGCGAATTCAGGGTGGGTGGCGCGGTTCGGGGTAAAGTATTTGCAGCCGGTCATCTGGACGATTAAAAGAATCATGCATTCGTAGGCGCCGCTTTGGTGCAGGGCGGTAAGTTCCTTCACGTGCTTAAGGCCGCGTTCCGTAGGGGCATCGGGGAACATTGCAGTTCCGTTTTGTTCCAGAGTGCAGCCTTTTACTTCGATCAGTTTTTTCCGGGGCGCGGTGTTCAGGTCTTCTGTGCCGCCTTCACATTCAACGTAAAAATCAAAGCGGGAATCTCCCAGGGTGTATTCAGGTTTAAGCTTTGTGATTTGCGGAAAATATTCCCTGTTTGAGAGGATCCATTCTGCGGCGACTTTGTTTGGCGCCTGGCTGTCCATGTTTATGAGGATCGTACCTCTTTCCGTAACTTTTTCCACCGCAATCAGATCGAACCTGGTCCGCCGGGATGGGTTTTCGCTTTCTTCAAGGTAGACTTTTGCATTGGGCACCAGAAGTTCCCGGCATCTTCCCGTGTTCTTTACGTGGACGGTTTCGGTTTTTCCGTCCAGCAGGACGTGGGCGATAAAGCGGTTGGGGCGGTCAAGGAATTCGGCTTTAAGGATTCGGGAATAGGTCATAGGCTTGAGTATAGCATGCAAAGCAGTTCTGCAAAAGAAAAAGAAATTGTACTGAGAGATCTTATTTTGGAACGATTATGCCGCCAAAATATTTCGGAGTGTTGTCAGCGTCATTCAGGAGAAAGCCGCGGAATGTAACAAGGACGTAACTTCCGTCTCTTTTTCGAACTCGGTAGGAAACCGGATGAACTTCGGAGTGTTCGCTGAAAAGTCCCTGTATGAATTCCTGAAAGGCAGGTAAGTCTTCAGGATGGATAAGTTTTTTCCAGATTTTTTCCGCCGCATACATATATTCATCTTTAAGTCCAAAATCATCCACAAGGGAAATTGCCCATCTGGAGAAATCATACTTCATGTCGTTCAGGAAAACATAGCCGTCCCCGGCGATTGTAAGGTAAGTTTCAAACAGGCCGTCCAGCATTCGTTTGCGTTCTTTTGTGATGGGGTTATTTTTGGAAGTGGTTTTAAGGAAAGTTTTTTTAGAAATAATTTCTGCGGAAGATTTCAATTCTTTTTTATTTTCGTACATAAGGCTGTCGGCTCGGTTGAACACGCTTGAAAAACAAGTGTCTTTTTCCGGATCAAAAACCGAAAGCCCGCAGGCAATGTCCGGCCCGACGCGTGTTGTTTTATTAGTGTAGGATTCTTCCTTCAGCAAATCTAAAAGCTCATCCCGATGCTCATAGTCATTGTCAGTCAGCAGAACCAAAAATTCATCCCCGCCGATTCTGAATACAGGACTGTACTTGAAAACTTCGCAAATCATCTGACTGGCTTTTTGAATCGCTTCGTCTCCGAAAGAGTGACCTCTGGTATCGTTTATGATCTTAAGGTTGTTTACGTCGCACATTACAATGCCGAACTTCATGGAAGCCGGATTTTTCTCGATTTTTTTGTCATAGATTTGAGCCTGCTCCCTGAACGCATTCTTGTTCTTAATGCCGGTCAGCTCATCACGGCGAGCCATCCTTTCTGCAGACAAAAGATGCTGCTGCTCAGCCTTTTCCTGAAATTCATCCTCAATATTTTCCATGCATTGCAGAATGTGCTGTCCGTCTTCGCAGACAATCAGAATGTGCCTTACGTGAATTATCCTTTCGTCAATGACCAGACGTATGAGCATGGACTGAGAAGTTTTGTTTGCAATAAATTCCAGCATCTTTTTTTTGTTATAGAACTGAAGGACTTTATTCAGATCATTAGGATGGACATATTTTTTTGCGCTCTGTCTGGCAAATTTAAAGAATTTATTTCCTGATTTCGGATGGGGAACATTCAAAAAAAGCTTTGACGGCAAAAATTCCATGTACATCTCTGATTCAACGTCAATATAGTACATGCTGTCATAATGCTCGCCCAAAGCAATTGATATCTGATAGAAACCTGTTAAACTGATATCCATATTCCCCTCTCAGTTTGAGTATAACATGATTTTTTTAAAATACCAATTTTTTTATTTTTTTATTAATATTATCTGCTATTTTAAATAATTCTGTATTAAAGTAATTTTCATGTCTCATTGTTATATTGAATGGGGCACGAAGTCGGGTTAACTTGAGAAAAAATTAATTTGTATTCTGCCTGTTTCATTGATATATTTAAATCAGGAGGCAGATATGAAAATTGCTTTTTTTGACACACATTCTTATGACAAGAATTCTTTTATCAAGGCTAACGAATCTTATGGATATGACATTGATTTCCGTGATTACAAGCTGAATGAAAATACGGCTCTTACAGCCCAGGGCTACGATGTTGTCTGTATTTTTGTAAACGATGTTGTGGATGCCGGCGTTATTGAAGTCCTTAAAAAATGCGGTGTAAAGCTCATTGCATTGCGTTGTGCCGGTTTTAACAACGTGGATTTGAAAGCAGCTTCTCAGGCTGGAATCAAGGTTGTCCGCGTTCCTGCTTATTCTCCTTATGCCGTTGCTGAACATGGCGTTGCTCTCCTTATGGCTCTTACCCGCCATATTCCTCAGGCTTATCTGCGCACAAAGACTGCCAACTTCAACATTGAAGGACTTACTGGCCGTGACCTTCACGGGCTTACCGGCGGAATTCTTGGTACCGGAAAAATAGGTCAGATTTTGGCCGGAATTCTTAAAGGGTTCGGAATGAAAATTATTGCCTTTGATCCTTTCCCTAATGAAAAATGGGCCTCAGAGATTGGCGCGACTTATGTGAGCAAGGAAGAAATTTTCCGCCAGAGCGATGTGCTCAGCCTTCATTGTCCTCTCAATGAGGAGACAAAGCACATCGTAAACCACGATACTATGAAAATGATGAAACATGATGCTGTAATCATCAATACCGGACGAGGTGCCCTTATTGACTCAAAGGCTCTTGTTCATGCCCTTAAATACGGCCACATCGGCGGAA
>JAFPCT010000045.1 GCA_017390125.1 Treponema sp. | reverse complement strand
TTCAATTTTTTTTCGAAGAGGAATTTTCAATGTGTTTTCCCGCTCTCATTGACTAAAATCTACAATAATGAAAAAATATAAAGATATGAGTAAATATATTCTGGTAACAAGCGGTGTCTGTTCATCTTTAGGAAAAGGAGTTGCATCTGCAACTATAGGCAGCCTTATGGAAGGCTACGGGCTTAAAATTTCAATGATTAAATGCGATCCGTACATTAACATGGACGCAGGAAACATAAGCCCATTTCAGCACGGAGAAGTATATGTAACGGAAGACGGTGCTGAAACTGATCTTGACCTGGGAAACTTCAGCCGTTTTACCAGCATAAATATTACAAACGACAACTGCATTACAATCGGAAAAGTATACGATCAGGTAATCAAAAACGAGCGTGCAGGACGTTATAATGGAAGAACTGTACAGGTAATTCCTCATATCACTGACGAAATCAAACGCAGAATCCTTGCGATCGGTGCAAAAACCGGCGCTGACGTTGTAATCGTAGAAATCGGCGGAACTGTAGGCGACATTGAATCAATTCCCTTCCTTGAATCTGCACGACAGCTCATCCGTGAGCTTGGAAAGAACGACGTATGTACAGTTCACCTTTCCCTCATTCCGGTAATTACAGGCGGAGAGCTTAAATCAAAGCCTACACAGCATTCCGTAAAACAGCTTCAGGAAGCAGGAATCCAGCCGGACATCCTCCTCTGCCGCTGCGAAAAAGAAATTGAGGCTGACATGCGCAAAAAGCTTGCGCTCTTCTGCAACGTAAGCCAGGATGCAGTTTTTGCCTCTTCGAACATTGAGAAATCAATCTATGAGCTCCCTGTTCTTTTCCACAAGGAAGGTCTGGACAAAAAGATAATCAGCAAGCTTGCCATCAAGACAGAAGTTCAGAATTCAAACATCCGCCAGTGGACGACGTTCCTGAACAAGCTGAACGAAGACGGACCAAAAGTTACGGTCGCAATGGTCGGCAAAAAAGACTGCCTGGACGAATGCAACAAGTCAGTCCGGGAGGCTCTTTTCCACGCAGCAATCACTTCTTACGGCGCAAAGCTTGAGATCCGCAAGATTGACGCAGAAACTCTTGAACGAGGTGAATCAATCGAACAGGTTTTCCAGGACGTAAACGGAATCGTAATTCCAGGAAACTACGAGCAGCGTGGATTCCTCGGACTTCTTGCAACTGTAAAATATGCCCGGGAGCGCAACATTCCTTATCTCGGAATCGACCTTGGAATGCAGCTCATGGCAATTGAAACAGCAAGAACGATGCTCGGCTGGGAAGATGCCGACAGCACGGAATTCATCCAGAACTGCGAGCATGCGCTCATTTCCCTCCCGGAAGAACAGGCAGGTTTCTCTGCTTCGGGACTCATGCAGCTTGGCGCTCAGACAGTAAAAATCACAAAGGGAACAAAACTCCACGAAGCATACAAAAAGACAACTATCGTAGAGCGACACAGAAACAAATACACATTCGACAAAAAATACGCTTCCGTTCTTGACGAAAAAGGTCTTATTACAGCAGCCCTTTCCGAACTGGAAAAACGCACGGAGGCATTTGAATGGAAGGATCACCGCTGGGGAATCGGCGTTCAGTATCATCCTGAATTTGTTTCAAGACCGGCAAAACCTCATCCTCTGTTCACAGCGTTTATAGGAGCCGCTTTAAACAGATAATGAAATTATGCCTTCTGCTCATTCCTACAATTATTCTTTCAGGATGCTCGCTGCGATACAACTCCGCCTATCAGGACGAAGCGAACGTTCCTGAATTTATATTTACAGACGCAACGTTCACCAAGTACGAGGACAGTACAAAAAAGCTTGCGCTCTCCGCAGGAACACTGGAACAGTACTCCGAAGGAAATTCCATGTACGCCCAGGACGTAAGCTTCAAGCTGCTGAACAAGGAAGGTGAGATTGAGACAGAGGGCTCATGCAATCTTCTTGCCGCAAATTCCGACGCAGAAAAATACACGCTTTTTGACGAAATAAAGGTAAAAAACATAAAGGAAGATTTTGAGGTTTCTGCAGATACACTCCGCTGGAACGGCAAATCAGAACAGCTTACTTCCAGCCGCAACGACATGGTTTCCATACGAAAAGGCGACACCTTCATGATAGGCTCCGGTTTTTCAGCAAGCGCAGTAAGCAAGAAATTTTCGTTCACCGGTGTAATTTCCGGCGAATTCACAAAAGACGAAGACAATGATGAAGGGGCACAGGAAGAGGCCCGGGAAATCACGGAGGAAGAAAATGCTGAAGAATAAAAAAACTACCCTTCTCTTCACGGCACTTCTTTCCCTTTCCCTTGCCCATGCAGAAAAAATCACTTTTTCCGCAAACTCTCTTTCCGGCACAATAGGCGATAAATCGGACTCCACCACCCTTTCCGGCGAAGCATACGTTCTCACTGAAACAATGGAAATTTCCGCCGACTCAATAAGCATGTACGGCAAAGACTTCCGCTATATCGAGGCTTCCGGCAAGATCAAGGGCAAAAACATGGAATCCGAACTGGAATTCACCTGCGAAAAAATGCAGTACGACCGGGAGACAAAAATCGCAAAGCTCAGCGACAACGTAACCCTCATCGATGAAAAAAATGACGTAAACGCAAAGGCCCAGCTGATTGAATACAACCAGAACACAGATATTGCCGTAATTCAGATAAACATTGAATTAAAGCAGAAGGACAACGTCTGCAAAGGCGCTTATGCAGTCTACCGTAAAAAAGGGCAGAAGCTTGAGCTTTCAGGAAACGCACAGATAAAGCAGGGCGAAGATACATTCCGGGCTCAGGAAATCACCCTTGACCTGGACTCCCAGGAAATCACACTTGACGGAAGGGTAAAAGGTTCCGTTGTAGACGAGCGCAAGTCTTCAAAAGACAGCAAGGAAGAAGAATCAGCCCAGAATTCGGAAGAACAGACAGAATCTGAAAACACAGCAGAGGGCTCTGAATCTCCGGCAGAAGGCACTGAAAATAACTCAAAGGAAAAAACTGAGGGGCAGGAAAATGCAGATGAGTGACGCAATCGTTTCATTAAATACAAGTGCACGGCAGGAAAGCCTGCACACGCTCAGAGTTTCCAGCCTCTATAAAAGTTTCGGACGAAAAAGCGTTGTAAAGGGAATTGAATTCCAAATGCACACTGGAGAAGTTCTTGGACTTCTGGGACCTAACGGTGCAGGAAAAACCACGACTTTCTACATGATTGTAGGCTTCTACCAGCCTACAGCCGGTGACATATTCCTTGACGACGAGCAGATAACCCCTCTTCAAATGTACAAGCGTGCCCGAAAAGGCATTTCATACCTTCCTCAGGAACCCAGCGTCTTCAAAAAACTTACAGTCGAAGAAAACATCTGGTCCATCCTTGAGACCCGTAAGGACCTGACAAAAGAACAGAAGAAGCAGCGCCTTGAGGAGCTTATCGAAGAATTTGCCATCGGCAGAATCCGCAAGCAGTACGCATTCACCCTTTCCGGCGGAGAGCGGCGCCGAACAGAAATAGCCCGCTCCCTTGCCATCGAACCTAAATTCCTGCTTTTGGACGAACCTTTTGCAGGAATCGACCCTATTGCCGTCGCAGACATCAAGCACATGATCGGACTGCTTGCAAAACGAGGAATCGGCATCCTTATCACAGACCACAACGTCCGGGACACTCTTGAAATAACAGACCGTGCCATCATCGTAAGCTCGGGACAGATTACAATTCAGGGCTCGAAGGAGGAAATCCTTAATTCAGAGCTTGCCCGGGAAATCTACCTGGGAAAAGACTTCTCAATGTAAGCCGGTTCTCTCCAAAGAATAAAAAGCAGTTATTTCTACATATATGTAGTTCTTTATTTGACAACAGATAATTCATGCACTAAAATAAACAATAGAACCATTCTATACATAAGGAGAAATCATGAATTATTCGAACATGATTATGTTCATAGTTCTCCCTGTCGTTGGAATCGTTCTTGGATGGACTATTCGACTGGTTTATGCCAGATTTCAATTATCAGCGTCAGAGCAAAAAGCAGAACGTGTAAAACAGGATGCAATAAGAGAAGCTGAAGCTCAGAAAAAAGAAATTTTGCTTAATGCAAAAGATGAACTCATTCGTGAACGAAACCAGCAGGAAAGGGAAAACAGGGAACGCCGTGCGGAAGTTCAGCGCTTCGAAGCACGCGTAAACAAAAAAGAAGAACTTGTTGACCAGAGAGCCGCAGAATGTGAAAAAAGAGAAAAAGACTGCGAAGAAAAACTTGCTGCCATGAAAAAGAGAGAAGCCTCTCTTGCCGTACAGGAAGAAACCTACAGAAAGGAACTTGAACGAATTTCAGGTCTTTCCGCACAGGAAGCAAAAGACCTTATCATCAAGAACCTGGAGAATGACGCGCGCCATGACGCTCAGGCTCTGCTCAATAAAATCGAGCAGGATGCGCAGCTTGCGGCAGAAAAGCGTGCCCGTGAGATTTTAATCTCTGCAATCCAGCGCATTGCACCGGAAACAACAAGCGACATCACCGTTGCTACAGTTTCACTGCCTAGTGACGAAATGAAAGGCCGAATCATCGGTCGCGAAGGACGCAACATCCGTGCCCTTGAAACACTTACCGGCGTTGACATCATCATCGACGATACTCCGGAAGCAGTTGTAATTTCATGCTTCGATCCGGTTCGAAAGGAAATCGCAAAGCAGTCTCTTGAAAGACTTATCTCAGACGGACGAATCCATCCGGCAAGAATTGAGGAAGTCGTTCAGAAAGTTACCCGCGAGATTCAGAACAAGATTTACGAAGAAGGAGAAAAAGCCCTCTTCGACCTTGGAATCCACAACCTTTCCACAGACGGAATCCGTGCTTTGGGAAGACTTTACTTCCGTACAAGTTACGGCCAGAACGTGCTTACCCACTCAAAGGAAGTTGCTACAGTGGCTTCCATGCTCGCTGCAGAAGTCGGAGCGGACAGAGAGCTTGCAAAGAGAGCGGCAATTCTTCACGATATCGGTAAGGGCGCAGAAAACGACAGCGACCAGAACCATGCAGAAGTCGGTGCGGAAATGGCTCGCAAGATGGGAGAAGATTCACGCGTAATCAATGCCATCGCCGCTCACCACAACGATGTAGAGCCTGCAACTCTTGAGGCCATCATCGTACAGATTGCCGATGCAATATCTGCAGCACGACCAGGCGCAAGACGCGAAACTGTGGACAACTATGTTAAACGTCTTGAAAACCTTGAGGCAATTGCAGAAAACTTTGAGGGCGTTGAAAAGGCATATGCAATTCAGGCAGGCCGTGAGCTTCGCATTCTGGTAAACAATGAAAAGATTGCCGACAACGAAGTTAAACAGCTTGCAAGCGACATTGCAAAGCAGATTGAAAGCGACTTGAAGTATCCGGGAAGAATCCGAATCACAATGATCCGTGAAACCCGAATAATCGAATACGCACGTTAATTTACGGCACAAAAAAACCGCTGGTTTGACCGGCGGTTTTTTTTATATATTCTGTTTGTCAGAATCCAAAAGAAATGTAAATAGAAAAAATATTGTCCCATTTGTCATTTCCTCGAGGCATACACCGATAGTAGCCTCCCAATGCGGGAGCAAAGTTCCTGTCATTTCCATAAAGGAAGTCATAGTCAAAGCTGATTCTGAAACCGTTTCCCCAGGCAGTACTGTCAATATACGAATCAGATTCGCTCTTATACAGCGGAAGCATCTCTCCGGTCAGGGGATTCTTTACCTGTACCCTTTCTGTAAAAGAAACAAAATCCGTACGGCAGCCAAGAGCATAGGCAATGGAAAAGTTCAATCCTCCAATTCCGGGATAAAATTTTATTCCGGCCCAGCCTGCATAGTCCAGGTGATGGTTGTAATCATCCCCGCCCCACATAAAATCGCACATTGCATCTGCACCAAGCAAAAATCTGAGGGGATTTCCCAGCTTGAAAGAAATATCAGCAAAAGAGCCGATAATAACTCGTGAATCTTCAATATTGAATGCGTCGTCTCTGTGACTGTAAACCGGAATTCCAATAGTAAAACCTATATCTGTCCGTACAATTTTATCAACTTCTGCAAAACACATGAGCGAGCAAAATAAAAAGCAAAAACAAAAAATATATTTTTTCATACTTTTATTATCGGAAGATTTAAACAAAAAAAAGCAGAAATATGACCGGAAAAGTCAAATTTCTGCTTTAAAAAACTAAACTTTCAGTGACCTGATAAATTAGTCTCTTAGAGAAACAAGGGCACCAACGATTCCGGCATGACCGGCAAACTGATAGAGCCACTTGAGGAAATCTTCAGTTTTTTCAATATCACCGATTGAAATAGAAGGCATGAAAAGGCCGCCTGAACCAGTTCCATAGAAGTCAATAAGAACGATTGCTATTACCCAGATAACGATAACGGCAAGAATTGCTACTGAAGTGTAGTTGTGAAGAATACCAACAAACGGCTCAAGAACAAGGAATGCTCCGGCAATAAGTTCGATAACACCAAACAGAAGACCAATCATCTTGCCAACTTCTTTGTCATCAAAAATCTTGCGGATAGCCTTTACAGCTTCGTCACCACCGCTCTTAGTATTTGTCAAAACCCAGACACCAGCTACTACCAGCATTGCGCCAATTGCAAGCTGAAGAATAAGTTTTCCAAGTGATAAACTCTTTGCAGTTTTACCCATTTTTTACCTCCATCTATTATAATTATAGATGTATTTATTATATAACGAAAAACACAGAACACAACAGAAATATAAAGCACGAAATTTCACAGGACATTTTTTAAAAATAAATCTATACTGCTGATATGAAAAAAATTGCCGTAACGTTCATTTCACTTCTCTTCATTTCCTGCCGCTCAATCTGCGTGCCTGAATACCAGATTTTTTCAGAAAGCGAGATCAGCTCAAAAGTCCGCATTGTGCAGGTTTCTGATTTTCACAGCAATGATTTCGGCAAAGACGAGGCTAAGCTTATCGCCCTTATAAAAGTTTCTGAACCGGACATGGTTGTATTTACCGGTGATACATTTGATTTCATGCAGAAAGGAATAAAACCCGTGGAAAACGTAAGACTTTTGCTGCAAGGCATAAAGGACCTCTGCCCGTTTTTTTATGTAACAGGAAACCACGAATACTTCAAATACCACGAAAATGAATTCGGATACATGATCGAAGAATACGGCGGAAAAAGCCTTCATGACGACGCGGTAGAAATAAAAGTGAGAGGCAGGGATTTCATTATAGCCGGTGCGGACGATCCTTTCAGTGACCTTACCCCGGAAGAACGAAAAAAAGACGAGGATAACAAGGAGGCATACATAAAGCGCATCCTTGAGCTTTATGACAAAGTCAGTGAAATGGAAGGCAAAAACAACCAGGCTTTTTCAATTCTTCTGGCTCACAGACCTGAATACATTGATACATACAAGCGGACAGGCTTTGACCTTGTTCTTTCAGGACATGCCCACGGCGGCCAATGGCGTTTTCCTGCAAAAAACGGTCTGTACGCTCCAATGCAGGGACTTTTTCCAAAATATGCAGGAGGACGCTACGAATTTACCGGCAGAAACGGTAACGCCGTCATGATTGTAAGCAGGGGACTTTCTTACCAGCAGCCGAATGTTCCACGTATAATGAACAATCCGGAGCTGGTTGTAATAGACATAGTATTCAGGGAAAACGAAGACTAGCGGTAAACTACGGAAAATACCTGGCAGATAAGTTTGATATCCGGAGTAAATTCAAAGCCTACTACAGCACCCTCATCCTCAAGATATTCCTTTTCTTTTTCACGCCATTCTTCAAGAGAAGCATCTTCTCCCTCAAGGCTTGCCAGGGACCATGGCACTTCATTAAAGGGAATGACAATTACTTTTTCAAGCTCAAGAACAGCACGAGGCGTCCTTCCACGGTCAAAAAGCAGGTACAATTCACCGGTAACAGGAAGCGGTTCCCCGTCAATATTATACGAAGCAAAAGTTGAAAAAAAGGCAGTCTTTTTGCCTGCAAGAATCATTGCAACTTGAGCGTCATTTTTTATACCGCCGGATTCAAAATCCAAATCGCCGGCACAGCGCTCATCTTCACTTCGTCCTGTATTTTTAATGAATTCAGCCCAATATTCATCAGCCTGAGAAAGAGCCATATCTACCTCCAAAAACTATTGAACCGTATATTACTTTCTTGTAAGCATTATTGCAAATGCAAGTATAAAAAACAGTCCAGGAAGAACGGTAAGGACAAGGGCTGTAAGGGGAATTTCCATGATATAGATTTCGTGAGGAATTGAAATGCCAAGATCCTGCAGGAGCTCATACACAAATCCTACATACAAGCTTACAAAACCGGCAATAAGGCTGATCCAGGCTCCGTCTTTCGTTTTTGAATACAGCATGACAGCCGCAAGCGCGGTTATACCGCCAAGAATGAGCTTTACTGCATACAAAATCATTTCGCTTTGAGACATATACTCCTCCGAAAACTTGGTTTACATTTCAAACGGATTGTTCTTTAACTTTGAGAATACACCCTTGTCTGCTCCGAAAGGAACTATTGAAGGTTCTTTGCAATCAGGGTTAATGACAAGACCGCATTCAAGGCAATGAAGCACAAAATCCGCATATCTTTCTGCAGGAACTTTTGAAAAGAGATAAGGTCCTTTTCGCTCCCAGTATTTTGCAAGAACAGAATCGTAAATGAACCAGTGCTTTTCTTCCCGTTCCTGAAGTGCTTTTATCAAATCATATACGGAACGGGCAATAGCCGCATGAAGCGGAGCAGGAACAAGCGTGTCAGAAGATAACTTTACAGAAGTCTTCTGTACCAGCTCCTTCTTAACGGCAAGAATAAAGATATTCTCTGCCCAAGGAAGAGCAGGAGCAAACAGAACGCAGTCGATTTTACTCCATTCTGTCGCAGCAGGACTCCAAGGACGGTATACAGAAGTTCCTTCCGGTGAAACAAGAATGCCGGCTTTCAAGGCTCCTTTTTTTGAACTGAAATAAAAAAGCTCCCGGGAAGAGTTGAACAGCTTTTCAACAGCCCGGACCGTCCGATGAGGATAATCGGTAAAGAAACTGCCGGTAAGCCCCCGGTTCATTGTATTCTTGAAAATGGTGAATGCAGAAGAACCTCCCCAGCCGAGAACAGCCCTTCCGTTTTCCTGAAACAAATCTGTAAGGCGCTCACCTTTTGCAGTGTACAGAAAACAACCTCTTGCACGCTTTACAGTTCCATAGCGAGAAAATAATTCCTGTGACAAAAATTCAAGTTCTTCTGACATGCTTACAGCTTTGAAAGTTTTTCGTTTATCATTTTTGTTGCCTGACCAGGATTTGCCTTGCCCTGAGAAGCTTTCATAACCTGTCCCATGAGCCAGCCGACAACATTTGTCTTTCCTTTCTTAAAATCTTCGATAGCTTTTGGATTTGCGGCAATAACCTCGTCAACAATCTTTTCAATTGCACCGGCATCGCTCACAACTTCCATGCCTTTTTCCTTTATGATTGCAGAAGGCAGTTTCGCAGAAGAAAGCATTTCGGCAAAAACATCCTTTCCCTGCTTTGAAGTGATTCTCTTGTCTTCAAGAGCATCAGCAAGCTCGGCAATGTGTTTCGGAGTAATATTCACATCGTTGATAGTCTGTTTGTTTTCATTCAAAACGGCAAGAAGCTCTGCAATTATAAGGTTTGCAACTTTCTTAGGTGATTTTGAAGCGGCAGCAGCCTCTTCGAACCAAAGGGAAAGATCCCGGGTTCCAGTAAGAACTTCTGAATCGAACTGTGTAAGTCCAAATTCTTCCTGAAAACGAATTCTCTTCTGCTCCGGAAGCTCGCCTACTCTTTCTGCAGCGGCTTCAACAAGCTCTGTGCTTACAGTAAACGGCTTGATGTCCGGCTCAGTTGTAAAGCGGTAGTCAACGAAACTGTTCTTTGTACGCATTATCTGGGTCTCACCCTTCTCTTCGTCCCAGTTCATTGTATTCTTGAATCCAGGGTTAAATTCCTGACGGTTTTCCTGGAATTCCTTGAGCTGACGCTGAGCTTCATATGTACAGGCCTCGCGGATTGCCTTGAAACTGTTCAAGTTCTTGATTTCGGAAATCGGAGTATGATAAAGCTTTCCGTCTTCCCATACGTTCAGGTTGATGTTGGCATCACAACGCATGTTTCCTTCCTCAAGGTTACCTTTTGTTACCTTTACGTAGCGGAGGATTTCCTGAACTGTCTGCATGAAAAGAGCAGCCTCATCCGGGCTTGTCATATCCGGTTTTGTTACGATTTCTATAAGCGGTGTTCCGCATCGGTTGTAGTCAATGTATGAATGAGATCCCTGAAGGTGAAGTGACTTACCTACGTCCTCCTCAAGGTGAATGCGCTCAACGCGTACACGGCGGTATTTTCCGTCAATAATGCAGTCCTCGCCGATAAAGTTCTTTGTGCGGCATTTTTCGCCGCCTGGCTGCTGATCCTTCGGATAATGGCGGAGAGGCAGATCTACAAATCCGTCCGTACACAACGGAAGGTCATACTGAGTAATCTGATATCCCTTTGCAAGGTCAGGATAGAAATAGTGCTTTCGGTCAAATTTTGTATAAGATGCAATGTCGCAATTCAATGCAAGACCTGCAACTGCACCAAGCTCTACATATCCTTTAGAAATTCGAGGCATGGCTCCCGGAAGCCCCAGACAAACCGGACACACACGTGTGTCAGGCATTCCGCCATAACGGTTTTCGCAGGCACAGAAAGCCTTTGTTTTTGTCAGAAGCTGAGTATGGATTTCACATCCGATTACAATTTCCCATTTGTCGATAGCCATAAGATTTCCTTGAACTGATTAAAAATTAACTGAAAGTTTATCATATTGCTTAATTTTCTTCTATAGAGTTTGAAAGATAAAGTATACAATGATAAAATGTAAAAAAACACTCAGAGGTATGTCACATGGACAAGTTTTTTAAAATTTCTGAACGAAATTCTTCCTTTGGAAAAGAAATCATAGGAGGAATCACCACTTTCCTTGCAATGGCTTATATTCTTGCCGTAAACCCCAGCATCCTTAGCGGTGCGGGACTGGAGCTGCCGGCCGGCACTCTTCCGACCTGGGGCGGAGTTTTTACAGCAACTGCCGTATCCGCTGCAATTGCCACACTGGTAATGGGATTTATTGCAAACCTTCCGATTGTACTTGCTCCTGGACTTGGCTTGAACGCATTTTTTTCTTTCACTGTTGTTCTTGAAATGGGATGCACCTGGCAGCTGGCACTTACAGCTGTTCTTCTTGAAGGTCTTTTATTCATCTGTCTTTCACTTTGCGGACTCAGAGAGGCATTGATAAAAGCCTTCCCGGAAACACTTAAAAAATCAGTTGCAATAGGCATAGGCCTTTTCATAACATTAATCGGACTTGCAAACGCCGGCATCATAACAACGGAGACAGCAACAACCCTTGCCTTCGTAAACTTTGACATGGCCCACAAGACAGCTCTCGTTGCCACAATCGGCCTTATCATTACAATCATACTCTTTATGCTTAAAATCAGGGGTTCCGTTCTTCTTGCGATTGCTATAACCACAATAATCGGTATTCCTTTCGGGGTTACAAAGATTCCGGAAGGCTTCAGACCGTTCTCATTGCCGGCCGCACCTCATCTTTTCTGCTTTGACTTTGCAGGAATCGCCATTGATCCGGCCACACACAAATTTTCAGCAATCATTTTCAGTCAGTTCTTTGTAATTTTCTTTACGTTCCTTTTCATGGATTTCTTTGACACATTAGGAACCTTAATCGGTGTTGCAGAACAGGCAGACCTTATCGAAGAGGACGGCTCAATTACAAACGGAAAGGAAGCTCTCCTTGCAGACTCAATCGGTACTGTTGCCGGAGCCTGCCTTGGAACTTCTACAGTTACAAGTTTTATTGAATCTACTTCCGGAATTGCAGCAGGAGCAAGAACAGGTTTCTCTTCAATTGTCGCTGCAGTCATGTTCCTTCTTGCACTTTTCATCTCACCGGTTTTCGCCCTTATTCCGGCGGCAGCAACTGCACCTGCACTTATTTTTGTAGGCTACATGATGATGAAGAATTTAACGGAAATCAACTTTAAGGATCCTTCAGAAGGAATTCCTGCATTCATTACAATGATAGCGCTTCCGTTCTCATATTCAATTTCAAACGGAATTGTATGGGGCGTTCTGAGCTACTGTATCTGTAAGATTGCAGCAGGAAAAGCAAAGGAAATCAACATAATTACCTGGGTTCTGGCTGTTCTTTTCGGGGCAAACATGATATTCCAGGCTTGCCGCCATTTCTAATCCGCCACAATCATTAAAGTCCCCGGGCCCAGGCGTATGCGCTTAAACAAGGGTCCGGGCGTACTTCTGTTTTTGAATTCCATACTTCAGAAATTGAGATGTCAGAATTTATCTTTCCGATGCGAATTGACTTGTAAGTATGCTGGTTCGTTCCGTCAATCCTAATCTTTTCTTCCGGCGCGTCATATTCAAGATCCTTTGAAGCAATCCTTACTGCTCCCGGTAACAGCGTATAAAACTTGCATTTTCTTCTGTATCAAGGAAAGAAAAATAGTTCCATATTTATTTTGCGTTGAAATCGCTTTTTTTATTCAACTTTACACTTTTAAATTATTACTTAACACTTAACATTTTTTACAAAATTTACTTTACACTTTATTTTTTTAACGTTATATTTTACTTAACAAATCTAAATGAGGTTACAAAAATGATGGGAGAAATACTTCGTTTCCTGCTTGAGCAGAAAGGCATGAATCAGAAAGACCTTGCCGAGAAAGCTCACATTACCGAGGCGGCTGTTTCCCACTATCTTAGCAATAACCGCACCCCGCGCGGCACAATACTTAAAAATATTGCAGATGCACTGGGAACAACACCGGATTTTCTTTTACAGGATTCTGCAAAGGCTCCTGAGCGTAAAAGTTCAATTCAGAAAAAGAGGAATGAAATGAAAGACATTACAGAAATGATGAATTACCGCGCCGACATCAAGGTTGTAGACGCAACACTCCGCGACGGAGGTCTTGTAAACGATTTTTACTTTGCGGAAGATTTTGCAAAGGCTTTGTACGAAGCAAACATTAAGGCCGGCGTTGACTACATGGAATTCGGCTACAAGGCTGACAAAACAATGTTCGACGTAAACAAGTTCGGTCCTTCAAAATTCTGTGACGACGACTACATCAGAAGCGTTGTAGGCGACGGCGAAAGAAAAGTAAAAGTTGCTGTAATGGCTGACGTAGGACGCTGCAACTACAAGGAAGACATTCATGAACGTTCTGAATCTCCGATTGACCTTGTACGCGTTGCCACTTACCTCCACCAGATGCCTACAGCAATCGACATGATCGAAGATGCTCACAAAAAAGGATACGAGACAAGCTGCAACATCATGGCTCTTTCTACAGGACAGGAAAACGACATCAAGACAGCTCTTGAAATGGCCGGAAAATCACCGGTAGACGTAATCTACATCGTAGACAGCTACGGTTCAATCTACCCTGAAGAAATGGCTCGCGTATGTGACATGTTCGGCAATTTTGCCGCAAAATACAACAAAAAGCTTGGAATTCATGCCCACGACAACCAGAAGCTTGCTTTCGCAAACACAATCGAATGTGTAGGAGACGGTGTAGACTTCCTTGACGCAACATACCTTTCTATGGGACGCGGAGCGGGAAACTGTGCAATGGAACTTCTCCTTGGATTCCTCAAGAATCCTAAGTACAACGTATACCCAGTTCTTGATTTCATTGAAAAGCACATGATTCCGATGAAAGAAAAAGGAGTTGTATGGGGCTATGACCTTCCTTACCTTCTTACAGGACAGTTCAACCAGCACCCGAGAACAGCAATCGCTTACACAAAAGATCAGAGATCTGACATTACTAATTACTTCAAGGAATTAACATCACAGGAATAAGTCGCTCTAATGGCGTCCTGCCATTAGAGCTCTGCGGGTTTTGCTAAGGCAAAACTCGCGGGGAATTGGCTCTCTGCTGACGCGACGTCCTGTCGCTTTCGGCATGAGGGCTATTTTTTTGCTCCGGCGGTAAATGCAAGCTTATTCAGTTTTTTTTACTACTTTACCAGACCACGGAAAAACAGTCTGAGATCTTCAGTAAATTTTACGGTGTCACGGCTCAAATCCTGAAGGAAATCGTTGTCCTTCAGAGTGCCTAAAACCGCGGTCATCTCTTCCTTTGACGAATACGGCATGCAGCGGTAGTAGTCCGTAAAATCCTTTTCCCGGGACTCAATACTGTACTTAAGGATCGTTTCCGCCATCTTTGAGACGTCAGACTTAATGTCTATAT
>JAFPCT010000044.1 GCA_017390125.1 Treponema sp. | reverse complement strand
CTTATCACAGCCTCATACCCCTTCGGAAGCTCAATACAGAATCCCAAGTTGATAAGCACCCTCGCATGATTAGGAACGATGATAAATGGAGCAACAAGCCTTGAATAACAGTCGCAACAAGCGTCTCCCCTCATGCTGATATTCCGGTGCCTTACCACCATCTACAATTTTGATTCTTATAAGCATTTTTTACCCCTTTTAAGGTCAGGTTTTCCAGCCCCTTTGATTATCTCTGCTGATACTGTTGCGGATATTGATATTGATTCTGTACAGGCCTTTGTTGATACTGTTGTTTTTGTGCCTGCGCCTGCGCCTGCTGACTTTCTGTCATTCCGTCTGTATCATCATCAGAAGAACAGCCCAGAATAGCACACAAGGCATAACGCTTAATGTATGAGATTGCCGCTCCAATATTCTGTGCATTGTTAGCTTTACCCAAAACAACGGCAGGCAATTCAAACCATGACTGAAAACTTTCTCCTGATTCATGGAAAAGAATCGTTGTAATCCCATTCTTGCCGTTTTCCTTTGAATCCAGAAGCTGACAGAATCCAAGATGATTCTTTTTAAGAATCGGTTTTACTGTTTTTACAACAGTATCAAAATCTGTGTAGTTGTACCCATAACCTTTTTTATCCTTCGGCAATGTCAAAATCTCTGACTGTGCGTTGATAAAATCTTTTGCAAACTCTGCGTTCATGCTTTTATCTCCTTTTTTCTTGATTTCAAGAACTGTAATTCAGAGGGCAATACCCTCAATTCAATAAACTTTGAGCGGCTAACATTCAGCTTCTCTGCTTCCTTGTCCAGCCATTCAATCTGCTCAGGGTGAAAATACACGCTGAATCTCACCCCTTTTTCTGTTTTCTTCATTCCTTCCCCCTGCCCCTTTCGGGGCTTCGTTCTATATCGTAACCCCCGCTTTGTCTGCAAGGATTTTCGCAACCTGTTTGTAATAAAGCAGTTCTGCCTCAATCTTGTAATAAGCGTCAATCTGTTGGATTTTAAAACCCCTGTCCATTTCAGCTTCCTGTTTTACAACCTCTTCGGCACAATGTTTAGCAGTGTAAATCTGCTCCTGCAACAATTCGTTTCGGAAGTCCTCAATCGTCTTTTCCATAGCTTTGCTCCTTTGCTTTTTGATAGTTTAATCTTAACACTTTATATTATTTCTGTCAATATGTTTATTTATCTTTTCATAAAAAAAAGCGGGGATTTTGCTCCCCGCCCCTTGTTAGCACGCTACTTCCTTGTTGTAGAATGGACACCATTTGCAGGCCGTGCAATAGTCACTGCATTTTCGGCTCTCACCTTTTCTGAACTCGACATATTCACACCCTGGATAGTTCTTTGCTTCTTCCTCAGAATCGCAAAGTTTTAAGGCCGTCTTTCTGCCCTTCTTCATGGCCGCATACTTATCATCACTTGCCCATCGTGATTCTTTGGAGCAAGGCGGCAACTCTGAATCAGCGATTTTTTCAGCTTCCTCAAAAGACTTTACCTTGTCAAAAATGTATTCCTCGATTTCTGCAAGTGCCTTTTCCGTTACATCGAACTGATAGACATAAGCAGGGCTCTGCGGATAGTCCTTATCAAACCTAGCCTTGCTTTTTGAGTGGTCTTTAAGAAGTGCGATAAAGCGACACCTTCTTACTTTAAGCCCGCTCTGCTTCATGAGCCATGCGTAAATCATGCCCTGCTTGTACCAGTCGGAAAAATCCTTGAACTGAACCTTCCATACGCTTGCGGTCTTCCAGTCGGCAAGAATTTCATTCTCCATGTCGTAGGAATCCACACGGCCGGTAACTACTGAATTGCTGACCTTTACTTTGAACTGCTCTTCTTTGAATGTGTTGTCGCTCTGATTTTCAAGAATAGCATGAACGGCCGTTCCGAAAATCTGCCAGATTGAATCGCTTGCGTCAAT
>JAFPCT010000043.1 GCA_017390125.1 Treponema sp. | reverse complement strand
ATTCGATGAATGGATTTCCGTTTTCGGTGAGGCAGAGGAATTCAAGCCGGAGATGGTTACCGTTAAGAACATCAGAAAAGGTGTCGGTAATATCGCTGGTGTAACTATTCCTGTTTATGAAGGCGCAGATTTTTCCCGGGGTGACTATGACCTGTACGAAACTCCTTTATGGATAGATATGGCTGCTGACCGTATGGAAAAGGCTTTGTCTCTGGATCTAGAAGCAGAAGTTCTTGATGAACAGGTTCGGCTTCTTTCAAAGGAATTGCGTACTACTACACAGCGCGTAAATCTTTTTGAGAAGGTAAAGATTCCTGAAACAAAAGCAAATATTAAGAAAATTTCAGTTTATCTTGGTGATGAGCAGGTTGCGGCAGTTGTTCGCAGCAAGATTTCCAAGAAAAAACTGCAGGCTGCTGGTGATGCAAAGAAGGAGGCTGAAGAATGATTGTACCAATGAAAAAAGTCTCTTTAGTTGTATTGAACAAGGAGCGGAAAACTGCTCTTGAGCAGCTTAAGAAAGTCGGAGTTGTTCACCTGGAACAGGTAGAAGGAAAAGGTGAGCAGCTTGCTTCTTACAAGGAAGCTTCCAACAACGCAATGACAGCAGTGTCGATCTTGAGTGAAATCAAGGTTTCTAAAAAAGCTGCGAAACCGGCAAAACTTTCAAATTCTGAAGTTGTTGCAAAATGCTCTGAGGTTCTTTCCTTAACAGACCAGAAAAAGAAACTCATGGAAGAAATTTCCGCTGACACAGCTGAGCTCGAACGACTTTCTGCGTGGGGACGTGTAAGTCCTGCTGATCTTGCATATCTTAAGGAAAAGGGTATTTCCCTCAAGATGTATGAGATTCCGGAGGATAAATATTCCCTAATCGATGAAAACTCAAAGACAGTCTGCGTTAACAGGCTTAAAAAGGTTGTCAGATTCCTTTTACTTGATGCCGCTGATGAAAGACCGGAAGGTTTCCCTGCAGAAGCATATGAGATTCCTTTGCCGGCCCTTTCAACAGATGAAATAGAGGCTCGTGTAAAGGCTGATAACGCAGAAATTGAAAGAATCAATGGCACTCTTAAAGAGATTGCTCTGTTTGTTCCTCAGATGGAAGCTCTCAGAAAGACTCTGGAAGGAGACATTGAATTTGAAACCATCTATTCCGGCATGGGCCAGGAAACTGAAGGAAAGTCCAGCGACCTTGCATGGATTTCCGGTTTTGTCCCGGTTGACAGCCTTGAAGAATTGAAGAAGGCTTCTGCTGAGAATGCCTGGGCACTGGCTTATAGTGACCCTTCGGAAGATGACAGCGTTCCTACAAAACTTAAGAACAACAAGTTTGTAAGTCTCATTTATCCGCTTACAGACTTCCTTGGAACGGTTCCTGGTTATCATGAATATGATATTTCCGGCTGGTTCCTTCTGTTCTTTACGGTTTTCTTCGGAATGATTTTTGGTGACGGCGGCTACGGTCTGCTTGTTACAGTTGTTTCCATTCTTCTGATGATTAAGTCTGCCTGCAAAGGTCAGAAAGTTGCTCCTATGCTCAAGCTTTGTCTTCTGCTCGGCTTTGCAACGATGGTATGGGGACTTGTTACATGTACCTGGTTCGGTCTTACACCGGAACAGCTCCCTGCATGGCTTACAGGTCTTTCTGTGCCTCCGCTTTCTAATGCGTATGCAGACGTGGCTTGGCTTCCGTTCTGGACTGAAGATGCTTCAAAAGGAACTCTTACAACTGCACAGAATCTTCAGATATTCTGTTTTACTCTCGCATTCCTGCAGCTTTCTGTTGCACACATAAAGGGAATGGGACGATATCACAAGTCTCTGAAATTCTTTGGAGAGCTTGGATCTATGCTCCAGCTGTGGGGTATGTATTACGTAGTTCTTTCTATGGTTGTAAGCTCAACTATCTTCAGTTTTGGAGAAGTAATTTACGGCGTTCCTGTTGGAACTGTTTCAATAGGACTTGTTGCTTTCGGTTTTGTGCTCAGTTTTATCTTCAATAATTATGAAGGAAGCGTCGCAGAATCGGTAATGGCAAGCGTTAAGGGAATCATTTCCGTACTTTTGGGCGTTGTAAACGTATTCTCTGACATCGTTTCTTACATCCGTCTCTGGGCGGTAGGACTTGCCGGAGCCGCAATTTCAAATACTGTAAACACGATGGCAGGACCTCTTGTTGGTCACGCTGTTATGTTTGTGGCTTTGGTTGTGCTTCTTGTATTCGGTCACGGTTTGAACATGATTTTGAACTTACTTTCAGTAATCGTTCATGGTGTCCGCCTGAATACTCTTGAATTCTCAACACATTTGGGAATGTCATGGTCAGGATTCAAATATGCTCCGTTCAGTGAACGTGAGGCAAAATAACGGGTTGAAACTCGAAACAAAAAAAATAAATTTGGTCTTTTAGACTATAGGAGTTAAATTATGAATTTTGGAATGCTTGGTGCTGCTGTTTGTATGGGTATTGCTGCTATTGGTTCAGCAATCGGAATTGGTATTGCCGGACAGGGTGCGATTGGTGCATGGAAACGCTGTTAT
>JAFPCT010000042.1 GCA_017390125.1 Treponema sp. | reverse complement strand
CCTCGTGTTGACATCTACGGTGAAGAAAAGTCCGTCAAGGTAAAGGGAATCGGTGACAGCTACGGATATTCTATCAAGGAAATCCGCGCTTCACAGAGAACCGGAAAGCGCCTTGAAGAACGCCGTGCAATCACAGCTCGCCGCGCTCACGACGAAATGATGAACCGCATGTCTCTTAAGTCTGACAAGGAAGACGGAACTTACGGCCTTCTTGACTATCCTGGAATCACAGAGGTGACACTTCAGAATGACGGAACGGGAAGCTCGAAGACATGGGCAAGCAAGACACCGGATCAGATTGTCCGGGACATTAACGACATGGTTAATGCCGTTATGGAACCGACATCTGCTCGCGAAGTTCCTGACACACTTCTTCTGCCAATCGCTCAGTATAACGATATTGCTTCACGCCGTATCGGTGAAGATGGCACAAAAACTTTGATGAAGTACATTCTTGAGAACAGCCCTTACATCAAGAAGATTGACTGGCTTTCTGAACTCAAGAACTTTGGCGCCGGAAACACAAACCGCGCTCTGGTTGGCCGTTTCGATGAGGAACATATCACGCTTGAAATCCCACAGCCGTTTGAACAGTTCGAGCCGCAGCAGGAAGGCATGGAGTTCACGATTCCGTGCCACTCTGAGTGCGCAGGAACAATAATCTACTATCCGCTTGCGTTCGCCTATGCGGACGGCATCTAAGGCTTGAAACGACGGATGTTCCTGTTCTTAATCTGAGGGCAGGAACTGTTTTATTTTTTATATGCATAATTTTGAAGGAAGGATGGAATAATTATGTTAATCAGATACAGCCCAAAAGTAGAGCACTTGAAGTGCGTTACCCTCACACCGAAGGAGGGATTGAAACTTGAAAGAAGTATGGTTTTCTTGTTGCCGGGAACAAACGAGGTAACTGATGACGAATGGAAAGCCATGCGCGGAAACATCAACACCGAATATAAGAGTGGCGAAATTAAACCCCTTGCACAGAGCCTCAAGGAAAGAAATTTGAAGGACATGCCTCCAAGCGTTGCCGTGAAGTTTGTCGCCGAATGCACTAATCCCGACACACTCAACAAATGGAATCGAGAAGTAACGAACGAGGAAGTCCGCCTCGCAATTACAAAGCGTTTCCAAAAACTTAAAATCGAGCCTTCGGAAGAGGAAACTACTGATTCATCGGAATCAATTACACATGAGAAACCCACTGAACAGAATAATTCAGATGGAATCGAGCCTTCGGAAGAGGAAAACAAAGAGCCATCGGAAAAAGATTCTGATTCTGAATTCGGCGATGTTGATTTTGATTCTCCTGACAGGCTTGAAAACAAGACTGTCGCAGAGCTTACAGCAATCTGCAAGGAGAAGGGAATCGACACAAAGAACCTTTCTAAAAAAGCTGATCTGCTTGAAGCTATCAACAAGGCAGGAGCGTAAAACTGTATGATGACCTCTGAACAGATAATCCAGACTATCTGCCCTGAACTTGCAGATAGTCCATCCTTATCGCAGTATTTGCAGATAGCGCAGGAGAGTTTGTCCAGAGGTTTTTTTGGCAAACTTTATAATCAGGCTGTTGCTTATAAGGCTTGCCACCTGTTTACTGTAACAAAAAAGTCAGAGCTGAACGACATGACGGCTCTTTCCGGGGGAAGCCTCAGCCATTTGCAGGAGGGGGGAATCACGCTCGGATTCAACAGCGTTGGCGGCGACAAGGAGCTTGCAGAAACGAAATTCGGACGGATGCTGATAGACTTGATGAAATCACGGCCGACGATGGACGTGAACAGAAATTGCAGGCCGCCTTTCATCGGCTATCCTTTCATCTAGACGGGGGCGCGGAAATGTTACTTTTTCCTAACGCTACAATTCATGTGGCAGCCCTTACTGTAAGCAAAAACAAAGAGGGAATGAAAATCAAGACTTTTGATTTTGAGAATCCTCTTGAAACTTTTGCCGCTGATGTTCAGCCGAATGTTTTGACTTCATATCAAATTGAAGTCTACGGAATAAATGCGAAAACTGCAAACACGAAGAAGTGTTTTACTGATAAAAAAGACGGCATATATATGACACCCGGAAACAGGGCTAAGGTCGTATATTGTGACGGAGCGGAGGAAGTGTATGACATTCTTCCTGTCAACAAATGGCGGTTTCACAAGGAGTTCCTTCTGATTCCGGTGGAGAACGAGAATGGGCAGAGCCATAAATCCTGAAGAACTGTCAAAACTTCTTACAACAGCAGCAGGAAATATTGGAGGTTCACTGGAAAAAGCCATAAAGCTTTGCTGCACTAAAATTCAGAGTGACATACAGGAAAGCATGAGCAATACCCAGCTGGATATGAGCAAGTCTTATTACACAAACAACAAGACAAAAGCTCATCATCCTTCGTTACCGGGAAATCCGCCTGCACCCGACACTGGCAATCTGAGGAAAAGCATAAGGTACGAAGTCCATGAAGAGGGGAAAGAAGTCTACGGACTGGTAGGCTCCACACAGAAAGACCCGCCTTATGGAGCATATCTTGAATATGGAACGAGCAAAGTTGAGCCAAGGCCTTGGCTTCGGCCCGCCATGCGCGAGAATGAGGGGTTCGTCAGAAACGCCATCGCAAAAGCCGTAAGGGAGAGCTTAGAAAAATGATAAACGCAGAGGAACTTTACAACAGGCTTTTTTCCGATTCCCGGATTACGGATCTTGTTCCTGGCGAGAACAT
>JAFPCT010000007.1 GCA_017390125.1 Treponema sp. | reverse complement strand
GGAGTGCAACAAAAAAATCTGTTGCTCAGGAACTTGTTGTAGGTAAAACTTACCCGGTTGAACTCGTTTATACTTAGAGTGATGGTTCAATAGGTAAAGAACCGATTGATTTGGATGATTTTATTGATAACGATGAATTTGAAATCGTGGTTAGGTCGTCTGGTACTGATTATATTTCTGTAAAAGATGATACAGATTTGTACGTAAAGGCTGCCACAAGTTCGCCTGTTCGCGTAAGAATTACATTGGGTAAACACGAAGCTACTTACTGGTTTACTGCAGCTGAAGCTGCTGTACCGGTACTTTCAAAAATTGAAGTTGTAAAGACTGCATATACTTTGTATGAGGATTCTGCTGAATCTGAAAGAACATTTACTGTTTCTGCAATCAATACAGATGGTTCAAGTGTCGATGTTACATCTGATTCAAAAACATCTGTTACTTCTGACAACGAAAAAGTAGCGACAGCATCAAAAGGGGTTATCACTGTAAACGGACTTGGATCTGCAAAACTCACTGTTACTTATGAAGGACAGAAAGCTTATATTACAGTTACAGTTCTTGACGAAGATGACGAAGTAACAAGTATCAAAATCAAGAACTCGACAACATCTGCAATTTCTTATAATTCTTCAGTTACTTTGAATACAGAGGCTGTTTATGAAAGCGGAAAAAAATCTAAGCTTGATAATTCTGATGTAGCTTACACTATTACTTCTGGTTCATCTTACGCTGCGCTTGAAAAAGGTGTTCTTACAAACAACAATACATCTGGATCTGAGCAGAATGTAGGAGTAACGGCTACTTATATGGATTCAAAATCTGGAAAGTCATTCACTGATACAGTTACATTCAAGTTTGCCGCACAGGATAATGAACCATACATTGAACTTTCTACTGATAGTGTAGAAATCCAGAAGGGTAAAACAGAATCATTCACTGTAAAATATTATACAGGTGCATCTGATGAAACAGGTACAGATGTAACATCAAATGCTGATGTAAAATCTAGCGACACATCTGTTGCAACTGTTTCTAAGGGAACAATCACAGGTGTTGCAGCTGGAGAAGCAAAAATTACAGTTACTTATAATAGACTCAGAGAAGAAATCGCTGTACAGGTAACACCTGGTGGAGAAGTAACTCTTCCAATCGGATTTGACTTCAACTAATATTGAATGATCGAACTCCTTCGACGGAATGAATAATTCAGAAAAGGTGCGCTTCATATGAAGTGCACCTTTTTTTTTCAGTAAAAATTACTGTAATTACAGCAGGTAAATCCATTTACACTATTTTTCATATCTTTTAATATAATATTGAAGTTTTTTTGCTGGAGGAATTTTGTGAATTCCGGTTCTATTTTTGTTCAACAGTTGGTGAATGGTCTTTCGCTTGGAAGCATCTATGCTTTGATCGCATTGGGCTACACCATGGTTTACGGTATTGTAAAACTCATCAATTTCGCTCATGGTGATGTTATGATGGTGGGTGCTTACGCAGGTTACTTTGTGCTCATGCTTCTGGGTGCTACGGTTCCTGGACTTGCTGGCGCTTTTATTGCTGCCATGGTTTTGTGCGGTCTGCTTGCCATTTTAATTGAAAGGTTTGCCTACAGGCCTCTGCGTTCTGCTCCACGGTTGAATTCCCTTATCACTGCTATCGCGGTTGAACTTATCTTGCAGAACCTTATGCGCGTGCTTCCTTTTGTAGGCCCTGATCCGCGGCGTTTCCCGACTATGGAAACAAAAAATTTCACTTTTGGAATTCTTTCTATTTCAAACCTGCAGCTGATTGTAATTGTATCGAGCGCAATCCTTATGCTTGTCTTGAATTTTATTGTAAATCATACAAAAACTGGAAAAGCTATGAAGGCTGTTTCGTTTGACCTGCAGGCTTCTGCCCTTATGGGAATAAACGTGAACCGAATTATTGCCATTACTTTTGTAATTGGCTCTGTTCTTGCCGGTGCTGGCGGTGTTCTGTATGCAACGGCTTATCCTCTGGTTGATCCGGTAATGGGTTATATTCCAGGTCTTAAGGCTTTCGTTGCGGCTGTTCTTGGCGGAATCGGTTCGATTCCTGGTGCTATGGCCGGCGGAATCATTCTTGGTATTGCGGAAACACTTACAAAGGGTTATTTGAGCAGTCAGTATGCGGATGCCATTTCCTATATGATTCTTATTGTCATCCTTCTGGTAAAACCAGCCGGACTTTTCGGTAAAAAAACAACGGTAAAAGTGTGACGGAAAAGAGGTTTCTGATGAGCAGATTTTTAAGAGATACATTGATTCTGGCGGGAGTTTCAGTTTTTGCGGTTGTTGTGCCGACTCTGCTTACTGCGTCCGGTGTTATGGACGCTTATATGGCAGGAATTTTCAGTCTTGCCGGTGTTTATGCCATAATGGCAATAAGCGTAAACCTTATTTCCGGTATTACCGGACAGCTGAGTCTCGGTCAGGCAGGGTTCATGGCTTTGGGTGCCTACGCAACGATTATTTTCAATAATTCACTTCATCTTCCGCTGCCGGTCGCGCTCATTGCTTCTGGACTGGTGACGGCGTTCTTTGGCTTTTTGATTGGCTTTCCTACGCTCAAGCTTGAAGGCGATTATCTTGCGATTGTAACTCTTGCTTTTGGTGAAATTATCCGCGTTATTCTTGTGAACCTCAAACAGTTCACTGGCGGACCTAACGGAATGAGCTTTCCTACGGTTCTTACTTTGAATGCTACTGCGGCTGTTTTTGTAATTACCTTGAGCCTTGTTGTAATAATTGTTCTGGTACAGAATTTTATCCGCTCTTCATATGGTCGTGCGATTCTTGCTGTACGGGAAGATGAGATTGCGGCCGCTTCCTGTGGAATTCCTGTTTTCCAGTACAAGATGACAGGCTTTGTCCTTGCTTCTTTTGTTGCCGGAATCGGTGGTTCTCTTTATGTAATGTATGTGGGCTTCATCAAACCGGAGCAGGCTGCGTTTACAAAATCAATTGACTATCTTATTTTCGTAGTTTTAGGCGGTATGGGTTCTATGACAGGATCTGTGCTTGCTTCTTTTGTCCTTACTTATCTGCAGGAAGGTTTGCGTTTCCTTCAGAATTACCGTCTGCTTTTCTATCCGGTGGTTCTCATTCTGGTTATGCTTTTCCGACCTCAGGGACTTTTGGGAACAAAGGAATTCAGTTTCATTAGAACTTTCGACTGGATTAAAGCCGGCGGAATCAAGGCTTTTCTGCAGAAAATAAAGGTTTCAAAATCAAAGGAGGTTAAATAATGGCTGAAAAAAAGCTTGTTCTTCAGGTTTCAAATGTTCAGATTGTTTTTGGCGGTCTTTGTGCCATAAGTGACGCTTCTTTTGATTTGTATAAAGGTGAGCTTATCGGACTTATCGGGCCGAACGGCGCCGGCAAGACGACAATGTTCAATATGGTTTCGGGAATTTATACGCCGACTTCCGGTCAGATAAATTTCTGGGACAAGGATAATATTGTTCATGATATCAATAAAAAAGATCCGGCTGAATTGAACCGTCTTGGAATTGCCAGAACGTTCCAGAACATCCGTCTTTTTGGAAACCTTTCTGTATTGGATAATGTCCTTATTGCCATGCACAATTCCAGAAAATCAACACCTGTCGACGTTCTGTTCAGAAGTCCTCGGTTCAGGAATGATGAAAAGCTTATGAAGGAGCGGGTTATGCAGCTTCTTTCATTTTTTCATATAGAAAATAAGGCCGGTGAGCTTGCAAAGAACCTGCCTTATGGTGAGCAGCGCAAACTTGAGATTGTCCGTGCCATTGCATGCAAGCCTAAACTTTTGCTTTTGGATGAACCTGCTGCCGGAATGAACCCTCAGGAAACCAGCGAGCTTATGGAAATGATTTCATTTATCCGCCGGGAATTTGACCTTACTATTCTTCTGATTGAGCATGACATGAAGCTTGTTATGGGAATTTGTGAAAGAATCATGGTTTTGAATTACGGCCGCATTATTGCAAACGGCAGTCCGGAAGAGATTCGTTCTAATCCTGACGTTGTAAAGGCTTACCTGGGAGACAACTGATATGATGCTTGAAGTAAAAAATCTGTGCGTAAGTTACGGCGCAATAAAGGCTCTGAGGGGCATTTCTTTTGATGTAGAGAAGGGTGAGATTATCACTTTGATCGGTTCAAACGGAGCCGGAAAAACTACAACTCTGCACGCGATTTCAAATATTATAAAGAAACAGGAAGGAAATATCCTTTTTGAGGGCGAAGATATTACTGCCATGCCTGCTGATAAGATTGTAAAACGAAATCTCATTCAGGTACCGGAAGGCCGCCGCGTTTTTGCAAATCTTTCTGTAAAGGAAAATCTGGAGCTTGGTGCTTACCTGAGGACTGATAAGGCCGGCATTGCAAAGGATATGGAGCATGCGTATGAGCTTTTTCCTCGCCTGAGGGAACGTATAAAGCAGCCTGCCGGAACATTGAGCGGAGGAGAGCAGCAGATGCTGGCCATGGCCCGGGCGCTTATGGCGAAGCCGCGGCTTCTTCTTCTGGATGAGCCGAGCATGGGTCTTGCCCCGATTCTGGTTGACGAGATTTTTGAAATTATCCGCAGGATCAATGCGGACGGCGTTACTGTTCTGCTTGTTGAGCAGAATGCATTCAAGGCTCTCTCAATTGCTGACCGTGCGTACGTACTTGAGACTGGCGAAATCAAGAAATCTGGAAAGTCTTCTGATCTTGCTAAAGATGATGCCGTAAAAGCCGCATATCTTGGAGGCTGATGCATTCACGATTTTTTTATGTAACGCAGAAAAATGTGTTATAATATATAGTAGGACTTTTTTGGAGGTGCTTATATGCTCGTAAAGAATGTGATGACAAAAAATCCTGTTACAATTTCGCCTGAATGCTCTGTAACGGAAGCCCGCGCACTGATGAACAAAAACAACATCGGGAAGCTTCCTGTTGTTGATAAAAATTTTAAGCTTGTTGGAATGGTCACAAAAAACGACCTTGCAAAGTCAGCGCCGTCACAGGCAACGACTCTTGATATGTATGAAATCAGCTATCTGCTTTCAAAGCTCACAGTTGAAAAAATCATGGTACGGGATGTCGTTACTGTTCCGGACACAGAAGTTGTGGAGAATGCTGCAAAAGTAATGCTTGAAAAAGGTATTGGCTGTGTTCCTGTAATGTCCGGCGATCTGGTTGTGGGAATTCTTACTGAAAGTGACTTGTTCAGCCTGTTTACTGAAATGTTCGGCGCTACCCGTAGCGGCGTCCGCGTTGTTTTCTCTCTTGATGACAAACCGGGACAGCTTGCAAAAATCGTAGATGAAATTGCGAAAAAAAACGGAAACCTAGTTTCTCTTGTTACCCGGGAATTGAAGGATTCTTCTCTTCGTCGCGTTACAATGAAAGTATCTGGAATTTCAAAGGAACAGATAGAAGAAATCCTCTCAAAGCTTGATGTAAAGGCAGCTGACATCAGGGTAAACTAGAAAATGAAAATTCAGGTTGAACTGTTAATAAATCAATTTCTCCGCTCATACCTTGAGACATTTTCCATTGAAGAATTCGTTGCCTTTATAAAAGAATGCGGCGTTAAAACCAATGAGAAGGAATGTGTTGAATATTTGGACAGCAACATAAATGTCTTTGCCCTGAAAAACGGACGGTATGCAACACGGGCCGCTGTATTCACAAAGCAGTATTTCAGCTTCAAGCCTAATAGAAAGGAAATTGAGCAGGGCTTGTTCATAACAGGTCACCGCTGCATTCCGTTCATTGATCCGGAAATTCTTTCTTTTGGCGTGAATTTCATTTACAAGGGAAAACTTCTTGATAAAAAAATCGGTACTTTTGACAGTCAGACTGTTTTGGATTTATTCTCGCTGTACGGTGATGAATATTCAAGCCAGTACATTGCTTCTGATCCTGTTAATTCTGATATTGATCTTGGCAAGTCCGATTTTATTCTGCCTCCTGTAGTAAAGATTACCGGCAATTCTCTTGCTCCGCTTATTGAGGACGGTTTTAAGGCCGGAGACAGAATTATATGTTTTGTTTCTGACTGGGATTCGAACACTGTTGCAATTGAATTTGAGTCCAGAAGTTCTTCCGGCCTGCAGATGACGGAAGAAGACGTTGAGCGCGGCGAATGGTATGCAAATCTGGAATCAGATTTGAATGATTCATTCGATCTTCATGGTCCTCTTTCTTCCATTGAGGAGCAGCTTGCCACTGTATTTGCCAACCGCCGGCGGGTTCTTTGTAAAAAATCCTGCGGTTCCCTCGATGAATTCTTTGCCAGGACAAACAAAGTCGGCTTTGAGCTGTTCGGTGTGGAAACCAGGCTCTGGCATAAGGGCGTGGATGTTCCTGCAATCGGCAAATGGAATTCTTTTGATTTAAATCCAAACGAATATGATGACGATGACGACTATGTATATGAACGCCAGGGTGAGGCCATTGAGCCAATTCCTCAGTACATTACAGATTCGTTTTTAAAGGATTATCTTTTCAATAAAAATCCTGAAATTGCTGAAATTCTGCCCCGGCTGTATCCAAATTTTCACCGCCTTACAAAATTTCAGCAGAATTTCATGTTGTTGCACTTGAAAAATAGACATGTTATAATTTCTTCAAATTACAACCATTTTGCGGATTCTGAAATAAGTGAATTGCGGCATAAGGCCTTGGAATTGTTTGCCCATGTAAACAGTCTTGTTTATTCCATCGACATGGTTAAATCAGACTTGACTAATTATCCGCAGCAATCGCTTGTAATTTTGTCGCAGATTTTCGGACATGTTATGCATATTCTGGAAATGTGCCAGACTGATGTTGCTGCTGTAATACAGGAGCGGCATGAAATTCTACTTTCCATTGAAGGAATGGAACTGAATTTTGAATGTGTTGATGAAGATTTAAAATCTGTACTTGAAAGGGAGTCCAAGAACGGATTTGTAATCATAAAGTAATTGCACGGAGTTAAAAAATGGCATTAAGAGTAACAGAATTGATTCAGAAGGGTGGATTTTTTTTTGATGTAGAAGGGAACAATCCCAAAGACGTTTATAAAAACGTAACCAAGCTGATTGATTTGCCGGATTATATTACTCCGGAAACTTTATATGCCGGTCTTTCCGAGCGTGAAGATCTTATGAGTACTGCTGTTGGTAACGGTGTTGCATTGCCTCATTGTCGTATGCCTGTCATGAAAAATTCTTCAGAGGAAAAGGTATGCGTTGTTTTCCTGAAAAATCCTATTCAGATGTCCGCACCAGATACTATTCCTGTTTCAACGATGTTTATTATTCTTTCTCAAAACCAGAAGGATCATTTGGCTATACTTTCCCAGTTGTTTGAGCTTCTTAAAAATGACGAAATTAAAACTCTTCTGAATCAACATGCTCCGAATGAGCAGCTTTTGGAAGCGATAAAGAAAATTTAACTGGTAACAAATTGCATTGCAATTTTAAATAAACGTCTCTAATAAAGAGGAAAAAAAATGAACGAGAAAGCGATTACTGCTGTTGCAACTTCAATTCGAAGTTTGTCTATGGATGCAATCCAGAAAGCTAATTCGGGACATCCGGGAACGCCGCTTGGTGCAGCCGAACTTGCTGCAGTCCTTTACGGTGAAATCCTTAAGCACAATCCTGCTGATTCTAAATGGGCTGACAGAGACCGATTTGTTCTGTCTGCCGGTCATGGTTCAATGTTGCTTTATTCAATCCTGCATTTAAGCGGATATAAAGTAAGCCTTGATGATATCAAGTCATTCCGTCAGGTTGGTTCTGTTTGCTGCGGACACCCTGAGTATGGAATTACAGACGGAGTTGAATGTACTGCTGGTCCTTTGGGTCAGGGTGTTTCAATGGCTGTAGGTATGGCTGTTGCCGAAGAGATGCTTGCTGCCAGATTCAACACAAAAAATCATAAAATTGTAGATCATTACACATATTCTCTTGTTGGCGAAGGCTGTCTTGAGGAAGGTATTTCTTCTGAAGCAAGTTCTTTTGCCGGCACACATAAACTTGGAAAGCTTATCGTTTTTTACGATATGAACAAAATTTCCATCGACGGTTCAACGGACATTACCTTTGATGAAGATGTTGCCAAACGATATGAAGCTTACGGATGGCAGGTTCTGCACGGGGACATGTACAAGCCGGCAGAAATCGTGAAACTTGTTGAAAAAGCAAAGAAATGCACTGACAAACCTAGTCTCATCATCCTTAAGTCAATCATTGGATTCAGTGCCCCGAAACAGGGATGTGCTGAAACTCATGGTGCACCTCTTGGTGTTGACGGCGTAAAGCATGCGAAGAATGTTCTTGGAATTCCAGAGGACAAAGATTTTTACGTTGTTCCTGAAGCATACGAATATTTCGCTGCAAAGCGGGAAGAATTTGCTGCCCGGGAAGAAAACTGGAAGAAAGAATTCGAAGCTTGGGCTGATGAGAATCCGGAACTTAAGAAGGTTTGGGACAGTTTTCATGCTGACAAAGAAACCTGCGAATGTGCAGAGCCTTTGTTTACTCCTGCAGACAAAATGGCAACCCGTGATGCAAGCGGAAAGGCTCTTAATTTCATAGCTCAGAAATACGGAAACCTTGTGGGCGGTTCTGCAGACCTTGCCGGTCCTAACAAAACTGTTCTTAAAGACTGTGACGGTATTTTCAATGCTGCGAACAGAAAGGGCAGGACAATTGAGTACGGTATCCGTGAATTTGCCATGAGCGCCATCGTTTCTGGTATAAACCTCCACGGCGGTCTTCGCGGATTCTGCGCAACATTCCTTGTTTTTGCAGACTACCTTCGTCCTCAGCTTCGTGTTGCCGCTCTTATGAATCTTGCGAACATCTATGTTCTTACACATGATTCAATCTACGTTGGAGAAGACGGACCGACACATCAGCCGGTTGAGACTCTTGCTTCGCTTCGTGCGATTCCTAACGTACAGGTTTTGCGTCCGGCAGATGCTCAGGAAACTCTTGAGGCATGGAAAATTGCCTATGAGTCAAAAGATCACCCGGTATGTATTGCCCTTACGCGCCAGGCTTTGCAGGGATTTGAAAAAGCTGACACATTCTGGAAGGAAAGCATCCGCAAGAACGGCGCTTACGTTGCATTGGATGCAGAAGGAACGCCGGACATTACTGTTCTTGCTACAGGTTCAGAAGTTTCAACAGCTGTTGAGGCCGCTTCCATGGTCAGCGGCAAGAAAGTTCGAGTTGTTTCTGTATTTGATTATACAAAATTTGATGATCTTGATGATGCTGAGCAGGCAAAACTTATCGGAGGTGCAAAACGCGTTGTTTGTGCTGAAGCCGGGGTTTCTGCAAACTGGAAGCATTACGCAACTTCAAAGGATGACCTTTTCTGCATAAACCGTTTCGGTCTTTCCGGTCCGGCTGCAAAAGTTGCAGAATACCTGCACTTTACTGCAAAAGATTTGGCTGACCTGCTGAACAAGTAATCCTGAAGTTAAATAAAAAATAGCTGTCTGCTTGATGCAGGCAGCTATTTTTTATTATTCCGGCTGATTCAGCCTGTCTTTTCTTTCGTAGTAGATTTTTGTTCCTATTGCCAGAAAAATTGATCCCACAATCATCAGGAAGCAGAGAATCTGACCTGTCGAAAAATTCAAAAGGCTCGTATTCTGATAGATTGGAGCCGATGAATCTTTTGCAATGCGGTAGCCGATGTCTGCGTCCGGTTCTCGGAAATATTCTATTATGAATCGTACAAGTCCGTAACCGCCCATGTAGATTGAGCCGAGCATTCCGTCCCATTTCTTGTGCCTGTGCACAAGCCAGATTACTGTGAACAGAACTATTCCTTCAAGGAATGCCTCGTACAGCTGACTTGGATGGCGAGGCAGGTTCACCAAAGGGGTGCTCAGCTCCATGCCTATTTTTGCGGCGAACTGCTGGACCCATTCCATTTTGCTGCTGAACCGTTCGGCCCCTGGGAAAACCATTCCCCATGGAGCGGTTGTAATTCTTCCGTAAAGCTCGCCGTTCATAAAGTTTCCGATTCTTCCGAAGGTGTATCCCAGCGGAATTGCACATACCATCGCATCAACCCACTGGAAAATCCTTTTCTTTTTCCATACGCACCAGACAATCATACCGATAAGTCCGCCGATGAATCCTCCGTGATAGCTCATTCCGGCAAGGCCTGTGAACTGTCCGCGGGAATTGAAAGGCCAGAAAATAAGCCACGGCTTTACCCTGTAAATTCCGCTTGTGTCGTAAACAAGGGTTGCAAAAACTCGCGCTCCAATCAGAAGGAAAATGATTCCCATTGAAATGAAACTGAAAAGGTCGTCTTCCGTGCACTTGAAGTTTTTTGAGTCCAGCATGCCTTCTTTCATTGTGCGCTTGAGGACCATGTATGCGGTTCCAAAGGCGAAAATGTACATAAGTCCGTACCAGCGCAGAAGTCCGAGAACCGGAACTCCCGGAAAAATTTCTGGATGAATCCATGAAGGATAATTCAAATACAAAAACATTTTATAACTCCATTTTCAGCCGCTTGTGCTACAGTCTGAATCCTTGTTCTGCGGCCTTAATGATTTTTGATTTTAAAAGGTTGTTTTCTTTTCTGAGCTGTCCGATTTCGTAAGCCTGAGTTTTAATCATGTCAATCAGCTCGCCGGTTGAAAGCTGTCCGCTTCCAATCAAATCGTTCAGTCCGGAAATTTTAAGGTTGTAGTCGTCGTTTGCATCTTCTTCTGCCTGAAGGAATGATGCTGCTGAATCTATAGCGTTTGTAAATTCTGCATCGAAGTGGCGCGGTTCTGCAACCAGAACTTTTTCTGCAATGCGGTAGATTGCCTGTGAAAGCAGACAGTTTGGCTTGTAGATGATTACAGGCAGCCGTGAAGAAAGAGCCTTGTCCTGAAGCTGGTCGCGGTACATAAGTCCCAGATATTCCAGATCCATTCCAAGGTACTGGCGGCATGAATTGCGTATGCGCTGGGCACGATCGGCGTCCTTCGGGTCGTCAATCATGTTCATTACAAGACGAGGCTTGAACTGATTCATGCGGGTTTTGAACAGTGCGGTGTTCACAGGGGCAACGGCAAAAAGATTGTCCACAAGTTTTGGAATGTAGATGCTCTTCATTGCGTCAG
>JAFPCT010000041.1 GCA_017390125.1 Treponema sp. | reverse complement strand
GAGTATTGTACACCACTTTCGTTAAGACATTCAAGTAATCCGTCGGTACAAGTTACTAATATATCACCTGCATTTACAGAAATGTCTATGTTTTTGAATTCAGTGTTTTTCTCAACCCCAATAGGTTCGCAGTCATTTGAAATCTTTGAGATTGAACCTGTTGCGGCAGAGTAGAGCAGCACAGGGTTTGTACCGCTGGATGCAATCTGAACCGTATTGTCTATGCTGTTATAATTGATCAGGGAAACGCTTGCAAAGTGGTCCATGCCGTTCTTTTCTGAGCAGATTGCCTTGTTTACCCACTCAAGTACTGTTGCCATTGAGTTGTTTGTGTTTGCAAGAAGTCTGAGCATTGCCCGGACCATAATCATTACTACAAGGGAATTCATTCCTTTTCCGGCAACGTCTGCCATGATGAATGAAATTCTGTCCCGTCGTGAAGGAATGATGTCGTAATAGTCACCGCATACGTTTTCTACCGGAAGCTCATATTTTCCGATTGAAAGTTTGTTGATTGCCGGAACTTTTTCCGGAAGAAGCGTTTTCTGGAATTTAGCGGCAATTTCGCCTTCCTTTGTAAGCTCTGCGTGCTCAGCATAAGAAAGGAAACTTGCAAGCGGTGTAAGAGAAACTGCGAGTGAGGCAGAAAGGTTACATGCTTCTTCAAATTCCTGGTCTGTGAACGGATCTGAATCTGGCTTACGGGCAAGACAGATAAGCTGAGTAGCTTCTTCAGACTGTTTTACAGGAATGAACATATAAGGTCCGCATCTCAGGAAGTCTTCCGGACCGTTCTGGAAAATGCGGTGGTCTTTTATTGGATCCTTGACATTAACCGGTTCTCCGGCAGAGAAAATATCACCGAACGTATTGCCTTCAAGGGCAAAGTTTGAATATCGGAAATTGGTTTCTACACGGATGGCCTTGTGAGGAAGGTCTTCCGGAAGTTTGTACGGCGGCGGAAATGTTCCTTTCACTGATTTTACGGAAAGGATATTGTCGAATTCGTCGTATACGAGAATCGCACAACCGTCTGCGTTTGTTTTTTCAGTAATGAGTTTATTGAAATACTCCAGAAATCCGGTAAGAGAGTCCTCTTCCTTGAAGAACTGAGAGGCTTTTTCAACGAGTTCCCGGTTTGTGTTTATAAGTTTTGTAAAGCGTGCTGCCTGCTCGTCAAGGGCCTGTTTTGTGACTACGTTTGAGTCCAGGTTCGATTCAGCTTCTTTCTTCTGTTTTTTTGCTGCTGCCTTTTCAGGATCTGCCATTGCAAGAACCGCCGCATAGGCTATCAAAAGAATTTCTGCTAGCAAAATCAATATTACAAGGTAAAAAAGTTTCTGGTCGAAATAGGTATAGAGAGCGCCAACGAATATAATTCCGATTACAGGGAAATATATGAAGCTTATTTTTGCCGATTTCTTGATTTTTGCAATAAGCAGCAATATGAATAGAATTAATCCGGCTCCAGCTGTGATAAGAAGTGGAGTTTTGATGAAGGAATCAATTGTGTCCAATATAAATTCTCCTTAGTTAATATACCTTCGTATTCAATGTTAATTTTAGCATTGAAATATTTACACGTCAATTTAATTTTTGTGTTTGCTTCTATATAATTTTCTGCTGTCATACAGGAAAATTACTGACGCTTTGTTCCCTGAGCGTGAGCTTCTGAGATTTTCATTTTCAGAAGAAACTTGCTGATAAGGTTCCTTATCTTTTTATGCAGGGAGGTTTTGCGCTCCTTTTTTATGTCGTAGACAATCTCCTCCAGAGGCAGGTCTTCACCGAATTTTTTCTTCAGCTCATCGTAGAAACTGATGATGAACACATACAGGTCTGAGACCGTATGATTCTTGAAATACCTCATTATGTCGCATTTTTCAATGGACTGCACAACCGGAAGGTACACGGTCTCGTACCAGGAAAGAATTGCTTCTTCCATGGATATTTCTTCCGTTTTAGTCTGGTTGATGAAGTATTTGTGCGTAAGAATGTGCTCGTAGATTTTGTCGTATTGTCCTTCGGTTGAAAAATCAAGGCACCAGTATTCGGTTATGTCACCGAAATTTGTCTCCATGTAGAAATTTCGCTTTTCGTAGGCGATAATCTGCCTTATCATGCCCTGAAGGCTTCTTACCGGGGAAAGGCGGATTTCTGTCTGCAGGGAGACTACCTCCGCGTCTATGAATTCAACGCCCTTTGCCTTTGCCACTGAAACTCTGTGGTTGCCGTCCCGCACGAAATACAGGCCTCCAAGTTCGTAAACCTTTATAGGCGGGAGCACTATGTCTTTTATTACGGCTTCGTCAACGTGTTCCCAGCGCTCTTTTACTACAGAGCGTTTCGGGAAGAACTGGTTGTCAAAATCCTTGTAGCGGCCCTCGCTCCCTATTATTTTGTTAATAGGAACGACCTGCATTCCCACATAGGTCTCTGTTTCTGTCTTTATGAGTTTTTTTACGGCTTTAAGAGAAATCATAGAGGCTTCGTCTGGGTTCAGAAAATGCTGAATCTCATTGAACAAAGCTTTGTTTCTTGCCTTTGTAAAATCACTTTCTGCTTCTGGTAGCATTTTTTTTCCGTCCTAATCGTTGATAGGAGTCGATGAAGTGTCGTTCTGTGCTGCTGTCTGTGACTCCGTTTCTTCTGAGGATATGTTAAGCACGTAGTGTGCAAAAACGTTTATAACCGTTGTGTCTGCATATTGTGAGATGCGTTCTTCCCTCTGGTCATAGAGGTGAATGTGTCCGTGCAGCATGTATTTCGGTTTGAATTTTTTAAGGAACCAGTTGAACGCCTTGAAGCCTACATGGCAGGGATCGCTGTGGTCATGTACGCCGAAAGGTGTCGCGTGGGTAAGGAATATGTCCAGGTATCTGCCGTAGCGTATCCTGTTGTATATAAGCCCCGGAATGAGCTTGAGCAGATGCAGGTACATCTGAGTGTCCGTGTACTGGCATAGTCCGCAGTTATATTTTATTGAGCCTGATATTCCGGTTATTAAAAGGGGAGTATCTCTTCCTTTTGCGTTTTTTACAGTCAGATGTTTTATGCTTAAATTTTTGAATCCTGCATAGATCGCTCCGTGATGGGGATTCCCCGTCTCTGACTTTTTATAGCTTGACATGGTCATGCTTGCCGCATTCTGTGCCGACGTTGTTGCTGTGGCAGTGGTTGCGGAACCGGGAACTGAATGGTAGTACTTGAATTCTGAAAGGTCGTGGTTTCCGAAGATGAAATATGTCGGCTTGTTGAATACGGAAACTATAAAGTCTACGTAATCCATCGGGAGGTCACCTGCGCACAGAATCAGATCTATGTCCGGGAAATTTTTTGAGGCATTAAGATTATATATCAGCGGATCTATCTGATCTGAGACGCAGAGGATTTTCATCTATTTGCTTGCCTTTGTAAGCATTTTCTGCAGTTTGTCCTTTCCGATAAGCTCAATAGGTCTGTTTTCTGCAAACACGATTGCAGGACGAGTAAAGCCGGCGCTTGCAAGGATGTATGATTTCGCGCAGTTTGCGGCCTTTGCCTTGTCAAGCGTTGCTCTTACAGGTGCGTCCTCAAGGGGCTCCGGTTCCCGGTAGAAGCACATGTAATATACCTGTTTCCTCATGTTCATCCAGTCGCCGCTTCCGGCTTCTGTGGCCATAATCTTGCAGCCGTATTTTGTGTTCTCTGCCTGCTGGGCGGTAAGGTTCATTGTCTTTGTTATAAGGTTCTTGCAGATCTCAACAAATTCCTGGTCTGAGCATGTAAGATAATCCTTGAGGCTGTCGTTTGCCTGAAGGTCCTTGTATTCCTGAAGCTTGTTTGCTACGTCTCGGAAAGAACGGTTCTTTGAGTAGATGATTTCCCACTGCTCAAGGGCTTTTTCAATCTTGCGGCTTTTTTCAAAGCAGGCTGCGAGAAAGTAACGTGCATAAAGCGTATCGTTGTTGTTGCCTTCCTTGTCCAGCTCAACTGCACGCTGAAGGTCAATCTGGGCATTGTCAAGTCTGTTTGCCATCATGTAGCAGGTGGCTCTTTCGATAAGTGCCTTCTGCTTGAATTCATTGTCACGCTGAGCCTTGTCGAATGCTTTTACAGCCGCACCGTAGTCCTTTGCTTCCTTAAGAAGTTTTCCCAGATAGTAGTAGCATGAGTAGGTCTCCGGGTTAAGGCGGATAGCAAGGTCAAGTTCCTTCTTTGCCTCCCCAAGCTGTTTTGCCTGGAAGAGAATGTATCCTACGGAAGCATGTGCCTTTGCGTTTTTAGGGTCAAGGGCAAGGCATTTCTTGTATACTGCAAGGGCAAGCTCCTTTTTGTTCTGTTTCTCGTAGATCTGTCCTGCCTTGAAGAAGTTGTCTGCTGTGTGGGGATCCATTTTTGTAAGAAGAAGGTATTCTCTGAGGGCTGCGTCCATCTGGTTGTATTTGTAGAGGAGCGTCGCGAATTCCTTGCGGAACGGAACTTCCTGAAAGTGAGCGTCGAAAAGGGCATGCTCGTTTACAAATTTGAATTCCATGAGCGCAAGCTCGGCCCGGTTATCTGCCAGGTAAGACTTTCCAAGATAAAAGTGGGCCAGCGCATTTGAAGGTTCCTTTGTTACAATCTGCTTTGCAAGCTTGGCCGCAGCCTGATTCTTTCCTGCTTTCAAAAGTTTCTTGACTGAGTCAATTTTTTTTGGCGAAGCAATTGTCTTGAAAATTACGATGAAAAGCGAGATTACTATTACACCAATACCTGCAAGTAAAACAATCATCTGAAAGTCTCCTGATGAAAATCAAATTTTTAATGTATATGCATATCTATTATACACGAATATGATAAATTATTAAATGCTAGAATGCATTGAAATTATAACAAAGATTGTGCATAAGAAAAAAGGTTGGGAGGCCGATAAGGATATTATGAAGAAAAGAATTCTTTTTGTGAT
>JAFPCT010000001.1 GCA_017390125.1 Treponema sp. | reverse complement strand
TGAAAATAATGTTGCTTGTAAGGCTCAGCTGTCCGGAAAAAAATGACTGCACCTTGAGGCCCGGGTCAAAATCTTCCTGGTCAGTAGAATACAGATCTGCTTTTGCTCCTGCGAATCCGCTGAAACTCACTTCCGCAAATGACAGTGCATTTATAAAAATTAAAAATAGGAAAAAAGCAGTGATTTTACATCTATTACTCATAAATCAGCTCCAAAACGGATTTTCTCCCTTTTATTGTCGGCATAAAATCAGTAAAACCTTAGGAAAGAAAAATGAAAAGAAAATTACTGATAAATATGCAAAAAAATTGAATTTAATTTACTTGAATTATGGAAAATTCGTTATATAATAAATGCTATGAGTGATTATCTTGATCCAAATAATGAAGAATTATTAAAAGATTTCTTTGCCGAAGCTGAACAGCAGGTAGAAACTCTTGAAAGCAACGTACTGGTCATCGAAAATGATCCGACTAACCACGATGCTGTCGATGAGATCTTCCGTGCGGCTCATACTTTGAAAGGTGGCTCTGCAACAGTTGAAATGAATGAACTTTCTGGATTCACTCACAAAGTTGAGGATGTCCTTGATGAAATTCGTTCCGATAGACTTGAAGTAAGCGAACCTGTTGTTGATATTCTTTTAACTTCCATTGACGTCATAAAGGCTATGATGGAAGCAAGACAGAACGGCGTAGTATATTCTGAAGATATATCAGAAATCGAAGAGAAATTAAAATCTTATATTCCTGAGAAGGGAGACAAAAAGAAGAAGTCTGCGCCTCCTGCTGGAACCGGACCTTCTGCGGCTTCAAAGCCTGCTCCTGTTCAGGCGGCTCCTCAGCCGGCTGCAAACAGTCCGTTCAATTATCCTTCGCTCTCTGAAGATGAGTTTGAGGAATTGAAGAGTGCTTGCGAAGGAAATCAGAAGATTTGGCGTGTTGCCGTTAAATTTGATGAAAACAACCCGATGAACTCGGTTGGTGGAATTCAGGTTTTTGCAGCGTTGAAAGCCCTTGGCAGCGTCTTGAAGACAGTTCCGGACTTTGATGCTCTTTACGAAGATGAATTCTATGAGTGCGTATATTATTACATGGCCTCGGATTCTGATGCTTCAACTATTGAAGACACTGCTTTCCTTGGTGATGTTACGATTTGTACAGATGCTCAGGTTATTGACGGTGCTGACGCAGGTTCTGCCTCGGCTGGAGCACCGGCTCCTGCAGCTCCTGCACCGGTCCCTGCCGTAGAAGAGTCTAAGCCTGCTCCTGTTGAACAGGCTGCTGCTCCTGCAGAGCCGGAAAAGGCTGCGTCTAAAAAAGACGATAAGGCTGCCGCTGCAAAAGGCGGGGATAAAAAAGAGCATAATGCAGCTCAGCAGAGCTCTGTTCTGCGCGTAGATTCAAAACGTGTAGACTATCTCTTGAACCTTGTCAGTGAAATTGTAATTACAAAGGCTTCTTTCAACCAGCTTTCAAACTCGTTGAACGCAGAGCTTATTGATTTCCAGTCTTCTCAGAGCGGATTCCGTGAAAAGATTCATCGTCTGCTTGAAGATTTGCCTCATTATCTTGAGGAAATGAATGCCGGAAAATCTGTCCGCGAAATTCGTGAGGAAATTTCTGTTGCATTGGGTGATGTAAGCAGCGTTTTTGAAAAGAACGAGACCAATCTTAAATCCCTTTCTGTAAAAATGCGTTCTTCAACTCAGAACCTGGGTCGAATTGCCAGTGAGCTGCAGGAAGGTGTAATGAAAATCCGAATGGTTCCTATCAATCAGATTTTCAGCCGCTTCCCGCGAGTTGTACGCGATTTGTCGCGTGATTTGAATAAGAAAATTGATCTTCAGATTGAAGGTGAGGACACAGAACTTGATAAGTCTGTAGTAGAAGACCTGCTTGACCCAATCATGCACTGTGTTCGAAACTCAGTTGACCATGGTGTTGAAGCTCCTGATGTACGAGCTGCATCCGGTAAATCTGAAGTCGGAAAAGTATTGCTTAAGGCCTCTAACGAAGGAAACCTTATTGTCATTGAGATTAGTGATGATGGTGCCGGTATTAATGTTGAGAAGGTTAAGAATAAGGCTATTCAGAAAGGCTTGATTCATCCTGACAAGATTCTTGCTGACC
>JAFPCT010000040.1 GCA_017390125.1 Treponema sp. | reverse complement strand
TGAATGAAAAGAAAACAATAATACAGGCTTCCCCTTCAGAAAGCCTTATGTTCGTGCTCCGAAAAAACGGCATGCTTTCTGTAAAACCAGGCTGCGAAAGCGGTACCTGCGGCTCATGCACCGTTCTTTTCAACGGAAAGCCTGTGCCTTCATGCAAAATACCAATTGCAATCACAATGAACCAGGAAGTTGAGACCCTGGAGCATTTTTCCCAGAGCGAAGCATATCAGGACATAATGAAAGGCTTTGCAAAAGCCGGCATAAAGCTCTGCGGTTACTGCAATTCAGGAAAAATCTTTGCAGCCGCCTCCCTGCTTTCTGCAAAGAACAAGCCTACCAGGGCCTCTATAAAAAAGCTGGTCTCTCACCTTTCGCCTTGCTGCACGGACATAGACACCCTTATAAACGGCATTCTGTATGCAATTGACATCTACAACAGGCGCACGGGAATGTAAGGAGAACGATAATGGCTAAAAAAGAATCCAGCATTTTCTACGCAAGAAACCTGGCGGAGCTTTTCTACCAGATGAAGACAATTGCAAACCTCACCCTTGTGGGAAGCTGCACTTCAGCAAAAGAACTTCCTGAAAAGATGATCTCCACCACTCTCATCAGCGAATTTAACCACATCGGAAAGCACGAGCGCTACATTGAATTCGGGCCGGCAACAACACTTTCTGAAATCCAGGCCCTTGGTGAGCGCCACCTGCCGAAAATTCTGCTGGACGCAATGGAAACAATCGCCACTCCTTTTGTGCGGAACATCGCTACCATCGGCGGAAACATAATGGATCCGGAATCAAAGAATACGCTCTATGCGCCCCTTCTTGCCCTGGAAACTGTGCTGGAATTCAAAAGCCCTCTGGACGTAAAATACATTCCCCTGCAGAATTTTACAGAAATTCCAAAAGGGCACGTCCTTACAAACATCCGGGTTCCTCTGAACGACTGGGATGTCTGCATCTTCAAGCGCCTTGGTCCGGAAAACAGGATTACAGAAACTTCCGCAAGTTTTTCATTCCTTACGGATTCTGAAAAAAGCATCATCACCAGCATAAAGATTGCTTTCTCCGGAAAGATAACCTTCCGCTGCGTTCCCCTTGAAAACAGGATGCTTGGTCTCCGTCTTCCGCTCAAATCAAAGGAAATCGAAAACTACATCGAGGAAGCAGAACAGGAATTCATCCGGGCTGCAGAAAAAACTGAATACAATCCGATCCTGCTGCACCAGTTCCTGAACCTGGTCCGCTATTCTTTTGAACAGCTCACCTAATCTCGCTCTCCTTGAAGTGCAATTGATTACCCGGCAAGTTTTTCATTATAATGTCTCTCATGTTCAACAGCATTGCCGGAACAATCACCGGAAAATATCCAAAACAACTTCTTCTCGAAACCAACGGAATTGAATGGTCAATTATAATGCCAGACACTTCTCTGGAAGAACTTCCGCCGGTAGGCTCCCGTGGAAAGGCATACACCTACCTGAACCACTACGAGAACGGCATGGATTTGTACGGATTTGCAAGCGATGCAGAGCGCGGCCTTTTTTTAAGCCTTCTGAAAGTTGACGGCGTAGGTCCCAAAGCTGCGGTAAAAATAATGAGCAGCGCTTCCATGAGCCGCCTTGTCGAAACCCTTGAAAACGGAGACCTTGACGTTCTGGAAAAAATTCCTGGAATCGGAAAGAAAACCGCCGCAAAAATGATTCTTGCATTGAAAGGCAAGCTTACTGTGCCGGAAACAGAAACCGTACGGACTGTAAAAAAGAGCGCATATTCAGTTGTCGTCACCTCTCTCTGCGAAATGGGCTACGAACGCCAGAAAGCAGAGGAAGTTGTGGCAGAAATCGCCTCCTCACTTGCTGCGGAACCTGGCTTTGACTCAAAGACTCAGACTGAAAAAGAAGACGCCGTATTCCGCAAGGCCCTTATGGAGATGGTACGGTGAGCGCAAACATAAACATGGACATGAACGACGACGAATTCCTGCATATTGTAAGAAGCGAACGCTCCATCGAAGGCTTTGACGATGACGTGGACAAAGGCGTAAACCTTCGTCCTCAGAGGCTCAGCGACTTCATAGGACAGGAAAAAGTCCGGGAAAATCTGGATGTATTCATAAAAGCAGCGAAGGAACGTAACGAACCTCTAGACCATCTGTTTCTTATCGGTCCGCCGGGTCTGGGAAAAACAACTCTCGCACAGATTTCTGCCCGTGAGCTTGGAGCGGATTTCAAGATTACAAGCGCTCCTGCCCTGGAAAAGCCAAAGGATCTGGTGGGAATTCTTTCTACAATCACGGAAGGAACAGTTTTCTTCATAGATGAGATCCACAGGCTCAAGCATACGATCGAAGAGATGCTCTACATTGCCATGGAAGACTACGAGCTTGACTGGATTATCGGTCAGGGAGCTTCTGCCCGCACTGTGCGCATCCCGATTCCGCGGTTTACGCTGGTCGGCGCCACAACAAAAGCCGGAAGCGTAGCAAGCCCTTTGCGAAGCCGCTTCGGAATAATACAGCGCTTTGAATATTACTCAAAGGAAGAGCTTGCCCGGGTAATAAAGCGTTCGGCAGGACTTCTGGACATAAAGGTGGAAGAAGAGGCCGCCTTTCTCATGGGCCAGTGTTCCCGTGGAACTCCCCGCGTGGCAAACCGGGTGCTCCGCCGTATGAGGGACTACGCGGCCGTAATGCATACCGACACGATCACAGTCGGAGTCGTAAAGGCAGGGCTTAACCGTCTGGAAATAGACGCCCTTGGCCTTGAGCACATCGACCGGGAAATTCTTTCCACCATCATAAATAATTTTGCAGGAGGCCCTGTAGGCGCCGAAACCCTTGCAATTTCCATAGGCGAAAGCCAGGACACCCTGGAAGACTACTACGAACCTTATCTGATTCAATGCGGACTTCTGCAGAGAACACCACGAGGAAGGATTGTAACGGAAAAAGCCTATGAACATTTAGGACTTGCAAATAAAAAAGGAACAACGGAACAAAATTCATTGTTCTAAAACAAAAACTCAGGCAGAAAACATTATGAAACTAACAGATTTTGATTTTGAATTACCGGAAGAACTTATCGCCCAGCACCCAAGCGGAATACGGGGACAGGACAAGCTCATGCTCCTGAACCGCCTTACAGGGGAAACAGAACACCACAGCATGGACGACCTGCCGGATCTGATTCTGCCGGGAACCCTGATGATTTTCAACAACTCTAAGGTACGGCGCGCACGATGCTACGGAATCAAGGAAACCACCGGAAGGGAAACAGAATTCATGTTCCTGAACCAGATTGACCGCAACGGAAAGGTATGGAACACCATGGTAAAGGGCGCAAAAAAACAGAAAGCCGGAATGCGCTACAAATTCCCCGACGGCTCGATCGGAACCATAATCGATCACCCGGGAAACAAAGGCACTGAATTCCGGGCACTTCAGTTTGACTTTACCGTAACAGAAGAATGGTTTGAGCGGAACGGACACATTCCACTTCCTCCGTACATCAAACGAGGAGACACAGAGGAAGATTCGGAACGCTACCAGAACGTATACGCAAAGGAAACAGGAAGCGCCGCATGCCCTACAGCCGGACTTCACTTTACAGAAGAAATGCTTGAGCGGCTCAGCCAGAAAGGCATAGAAAGGGACTTCGTTACCCTTCACGTAGGCCTTGGAACATTCCTTCCTGTAAGGGAAGAAAACATTGAGGACCACAAGATGCACGAGGAAGTTTTCACTGTTCCGGAAAGCACTGCAGAAAAAATTAACCGGGCAAAAAAAGAAGGCCGCCCTATTCTTGCAGTAGGCACAACTTCTGTCCGAACCCTTGAATCAGCCGCCGAGGAGAACGGCATTGTAAAAGCAGGAACCAGCAGCACCCACATATTCATGTATCCGGGCTACAAATTCAAGGTTATTGACCAGATGTTCACAAACTTCCACACACCGGAAAGCACCCTGATTATGCTAGTAAGCGCTTTTGCAGGACGGGAGCACATTCTTTCTGCATACAAAGAAGCAGTAGAAAACCGCTACCGCTTCTTCTCCTACGGAGACTGCATGTTCATCAGATAGAATTGTGCAGGTGGCACAGGGCGCAGGCAAGAGCGTCCGCCGAGTGATCAGGCTCCGGCTTTACCTCAAGTTTAAGCAGGAGCTGCACATATTTTTCCACAAGATTTTTGTCAGCCGATGCGGTACCCGTAACGGCTTTTTTTATCTGGTTCGGCTTGTATTCGCTCAGGGGAATAACATTTTGAGCAAGGCAGAGCGTAACCACACCTTTTGCCTCTGCCACGGAAATCGCGCTTGTAACGTTTTTGGCAAAAAAAAGAGCTTCCATGCAGGATTCCGAAGGCTTAAATTCATCGATCACAGCCTGAAGCCGTGAATGAATCGTAAGCAGCCGCTCACCTAAAGACTGAGAAGGATTTGTTTCTATAACGCCGTAGCTTACCATGCGGTACTGTCCGCGGCAGGAATCAATAATGCCGAATCCTGTGTTTGCAAGGCCGGGATCAATTCCGAGTATGCGGCGCACTTTTCCTTTTTCTGCACCCGTTGCATTATGAGTGCCGGGAAGTGAATTGAATTTCAAACTTTCATTTTTCATAAAAAAAAACTGAGCGGAGAAAACAGGTTCCTCCAGTCAGTTACGCTAAATTAGAACTGGTACTTTACACCAACCTGTGCAAAGCTGTTTCTCTGCCAGCCGTCAAATTCGCTGTCTTCGCTTCTGCACCAGATGTACATACCGCTCAAGTTAAGATTCCAGTCATCTTTTACATTGAATGTAAGTGTAGGCATAACT
>JAFPCT010000039.1 GCA_017390125.1 Treponema sp. | reverse complement strand
GTGAAATTACCATTTCAGAGCTCAGGGAAAGATCTGTTCCGGCTGAAAAAATTTCCGGTTTTTCCCCAAGGCAGTATTCAAGGCTTGAAGGAATTGTAAAAGAATCTCCGGCAAGATATTCAACCATTCCCTGTGAAACAACAGAATTGATGAATTCTTCTGCCTGGTTTTCTTTTGGAGCATCTATTTCCTTTACAATGTAAGATACCTTTCTGGAAACCCGGTTTCCATTTTTATCGATTATGGAAATGTTGACGGAAACCTCCCCGTCCAAATCAATAAGGACAGGACCGTCATAGGCAAAGCCGGAGCGTTCAGGATCCGTTCCGTTCAGAGAGTAAAACACGTTTCCTTCCGCCGGCACATCAACAATAAGAAGCTGACGGTTGGCCCAGGTTCCGCTTTCAGGGCTGATTACCTGAGCATGAAAGAAAAAGGGAACATATAAAAAAAATGAGAGAAATACTGATATCTTTAAAATTTTTTTTCCGTACATATTGTTTCCTGAAATTCCCTTTAATTATACATCATCAGACGAAAGTTTTCATCTGTTTCTTGATATACAAAATGAGAGTTTTTTATTGATCGTGCGGCACTGTTTACGGGAAGCATGACTTTTTTCTTTTTGCATGCACCGGCACTCTGTCCTGGATGAGCATTCACAAAGTAAACAGAATTCTTCACGTCTTCCAGAAATTTTGAATAATCTTTGCGGCGGCTGTCACGGTACTGCCTTAGGACAAGAAGCACTGTCTTAGGAATTGTCTTTCCGTTGCCGTAAATCTTCACATATTCATCCTGAAAATCAACAGCACTGAAAGCCAGCGGAGAACTTACAAGAGCAGAACTTACATAAGGTTCAGAAAGAACGGCGCAGGTGATTTTTCCGGAAACAAGGCCGGATACCAGAGCTGAAAAAGAATTCATAGATTCAATTTCAATACTGCTTTCACCAGTTTTTACAGGAATGGCACTCAGACTCAGAAGAGAACGGAAAAACCTTTCTTCAAAGGAATCCTTTACTACGTACACTTTTTTCCCAAGAAGATCCGAAAAGAAATGTACGTTTTCATCTGTCGTTACCAGGGCAACATCAGTATTTGAAGTCACAGCCGGAACCAGAAGTTTTCCCTCTGAATGCTCAGCAACTTTTTCCGCAAGGGAAGCCGGTACGTTTGAGGCGTCAACGAATCCGTCCTTCATGGCTTTTACAAGCTCCTGGGCAGAATCATAAAACGTGAACTCATAGCTTTCATTGGAAAACATTCCGCTGAAGACAACAGAAGGCATTCCCCTCAGCAGGCCTATATTAGTTTTCTGCTGGCAGAAAACAGCATGAGAAAGCAGAAAAAAAACAATACCGGCGAAAATCCTTGTTCTCATTTTACAGTCTGGTGTACAACCTGCTCCTGTGAAATCCGCGCAGTAACCTTGATGTTTACAGGCACAAAGCGAACTTTCAATGCTCCCCGGACAAAATCAACGGAAATATCCGTAAGGGAATCGTCTGTCTTTTCAAGAATTGCGATTGAAAGCGGATCTTCTATCTCACGCTGAATCAGGCGCCGCATAGGGCGGGCACCCATGGAAGGCTCGTAGCCGTTTGCAATAAGATATTCCCTTGCTTTAGGGCTGAGTTTTATGTTAAGACCTTTTTCCGCAAGCCTGCTTCCAAGATCTGCAATCTGAATGTCCAGAATGCTGGAAATCTGTTTTTTGGAAAGAGGCTCAAATACAATTATGTCGTCAATTCGATTTATGAGCTCAGGACTCAGCAGTTTTTTAAGTTCTGTCATGGCATTGCTTCTGATTTCCTCGTAAGGAAGAATGTCCTGCACAGAAGTATTGAACCCTGCCCTTCCCTCAAAATTAATCTGGCGGGCACCAGCGTTGCTTGTCATTATAATCACTGTGTTCCTGAAGTTCACAGTATGCCCCTGATTGTCGCTCAATTCTCCTTCTTCCAGAAGCTGGAGAAGAAGATTGAACACATCTGGATGGGCTTTTTCAATTTCATCAAGAAGGACAACAGAATAAGGATGACGTCGGATCTGCTCGGTAAGGACACCGCCGTCCTCATAGCCGACATATCCCGGAGGAGCTCCTACAAGGCGGCTTGCGTTATGCTTTTCCATGTAATCCGACATGTCTATGCGGATGAGAAAGTCTTCCGAACCGAACAGGAATTTTGCAAGGGCTTTTGCAAGCTGGGTTTTTCCCACGCCAGTAGGACCCAGAAAAATGAACGAGCCGATAGGATGTTTTGGCGAAGAAATGCCGGCCCGGCTTCTGCGTATTGCACCGGAAATAAGGTGAACGGCTTCATTCTGTCCGATTACAGTTCTGTGCATCTCCTCTTCCATGTGAACCAGGCGGGCTGTTTCTGCAGTGTCCAGCTGGCTTACAGGGATTCCTGTCATTGCACTGATTATGCTGCATATATCATGAGAAGTAACATGCTCTTTCTTGAAGCCGGCATTCTGGCTCCAGCGGTTTTCAATAAGCTCAAATTTACGCTTCAATGCAACAACCTCATCGCGGATAAGAGCTGCATTTTCATATTCCTGGAGACTCACCAGTTTTTTCTTTTCATCTGCAAGGCGGGCAATCTGCTCCTCAAGCTCAACAAGCTCATGAGGCTTGTTCTCTTCCAGAATCTTTTTTTCAGCTCCGGCCTCGTCAAGAATATCAATTGCCTTGTCCGGAAGACTCCTTTCAGGAATGTAGCGTCGGGAAAGTTTGATTATCAGAGGAATAACGTCATCATCATAAATGATTCCGTGGAAAGATTCATACTGCCCCTTTATTCCGTTAAGGATTTTAATGCAGTCTTCATCAGAAGGCTCTTCCACCATGATTTTCTGAAAACGACGTTCCAGAGCAGAATCTTTTTCAATATAGCGGGAATATTCCTTTGTAGTCGTAGCACCGATTATCTGAATCTCTCCCCGGCTTAAGGCTGGTTTGAGCATGTTTGAGGCGTCCATCTGCCCTTCCGGACCGCCGGCACCAATTATTGTGTGAAGCTCATCGATGAAAAGGATGATATTGCCGTCTTCCTGCACTTCCTTCATCATGCGCTTCATGCGGTCTTCAAATTCACCGCGGTATTTTGTTCCGGCGATAAGAGCCGCAAGATCAAGAGTAAGGACGCGTTTACGCAAAAGTCCGCAGGGAACATTGCCCTTTGCAATGTTCCAGGCAAGTCCTTCAACCACAGCAGTCTTTCCGACTCCCGGATCACCGACAAGAACAGGGTTATTCTTTGTGCGCCGGCTCAGCACCTGAATGAGGCGCTTTATTTCTTTTTCACGACCAACCACAGGGTCAATTTTATTTTCTCTGGCAAGATTAGTGATGTCACGGGTAAATTCCGCAAGGAAGGAAGCGTGAGACTTCTTTTCTTCCTTAGGACTTTCCTTGTTTTTTTCCCCACGACCTTCAGGTGCCTTTAAAAATGAGGCAAATTCAGAGAGAGAATCCTTTCCGAAGAGGTTTGAAATGGTTGTAGCCGCAAGGTCCCGGGAAACACGCTCAAGATATGAAGAGTCATGAGTCTTCTGCACTTCCCTAACTGCATTCCTGACCTTTTCAATCGTAATGTCAGCAGAGGCAAAATACTGGGAAATGATTGCATCCGGCTCACGGATTGCGGCAAGAATTATATGCTCAGTGCCGATGTATGGATTTTTGAGGGAACCGGACTCAATTTCTGCAATGTCAATCAGGTTTCGTACTCTGCGGCTGGAGGGGATTTCACCGGCATCAATCAAAATATGGTCAGAAAGATTTCCGAGAGCTGTCTCCAGGGCAAGTTGAAAAGTAAGCACATTAAGACGAAGGTATCTCAGGGTTTCAAAACCAAGCCCATCCCCGTTTTTTATCATTGCAAGAACAAGATGCTCAGGCAAAACCTGAGAACTTTCAGTTTTTCTTGCCTCATCCTGACTTAAGGCGTAGACAAGTCTTGAAGCGCGTGTAGAAAATTTTTTCATAGATTCCCCAGAGAGATTTTTTCAAATGCTTCCTGCAAAATCAAG
>JAFPCT010000038.1 GCA_017390125.1 Treponema sp. | reverse complement strand
GGAATAACAAGAACTACGCTTTATATTTATTTTAAGAACAAACGTGAAATTTTTCTTTGGAGCATAAAGCAGCTTCTTTCAACGCTTGAGGAAGTTCTTATAAAGATTGCTACAGACACATCAATTTCAACAGAAAAAGTTCTTAAGGACATGCTTTATTTTATCTTTGACCAGTGCAAGCAGAACCGCAAGCTTTTTTCAGTTCTGCTCACCTATCTGGTTCAGCTCCAGAAGTCAGGGGTGAATACAGAAGAGCGCGTCCGTAGAAGGATAATCCGCCTTCAGCACCTTATGAATTGTGCCATCATTCGTGGAATCCGCGCAGGTGAATTCAAAAAGGTGAACATTAAGGCTGCATACGAAATGCTTTATGCATTGATAGAATCTTCAATCTTCAAGATTTCAGTTTTGAATCAGCAGGATATTGAGGAAATCTATGAGGCGGCAGATCTGGCTGTTGAAGGATTTTTGATTTCGAAAGAATAGATATATAAAACAAAAGGGGCTGCCTTAAAGCAGCCTTCGTTGTTTATTCTTTTGATTCTATTTTGTATCAATCGGCGGTGTATAGATATAGTTGTTGTCAGAGTCGGAATCATTTTTAATGGTGAATTCTGTAATTTTCTTTCCGTCTTTTTTCATAGTAACTGCAACAGGTGTCGACCAGTATCTGACTTTGTACAGGTAATTTGATTCCGTTGAGCCTGTCGGGAAGAAATATTCCTTTTCGTATATTGCACCTACCTGGGAAATCGTCTTGTTTTTCCATGAAGAAGGAAGCTTAGAATTGAGAGAAAGCTTTGAATTTTCTGTAAAATCATTAAAGCCCGTCTTTTCATCGTAAACATCACCCAGTTTTACCAGGTAAGTTGAACCGCTGCACTGGAATCCAAGTTTGAGTATATAATTTTTGAAAATTGAATCGTCAGCTTTGTTCTGGAAGAAAATTTCGCCGTCAGTCATAGTAAGCTGAACTGCCTTGTCATCGTAGTCCAGATATGCGCCGGTCGTAACGGAAGGTACAGGTTCAGTATTGTAAGGGCTGCCCTGAACTTTAATTGGGCTTGTCCAGTCTGTTGCAAAGTAGCCCGGAGCCTTGTAAAGCAGGTAGAAAACTCTGTAAGTATATGTTCGTTCTGCTGCAAGTTCGTCTTCAAAAGCGTAGGAAATTGTCGAACTTATATAGGACGGCTGAATTTCACCGATGTTGTAGATTACGCCCTTTTCATCCTGTCTGTAAATCTGAATTATGAGAGTATTATCTACTTTTGGAATGGCAAGATATACCTTTCCGTTTGCAAGATAACAACCCATAGTCTGAGATTCGTCGTCTTCTTCATCTGTGGCACAAGAAAATAAAAATCCGCAGAACAACAAGAGACTAAGCAAACATAAAATCTTTTTCATAAAAGCCCTCATTGTCCTTATCGGCGGATTTTCGCTTTTTCTTTAGCAAACAGATTCTAGCGGAGCGCGTAGATTGTAACGCTCTTAGGCTTTATGTCTACGGTAGAGCCGTTGCCAATGAAAGGACTTTCTTTTGTTGAAAAGAAGTCTGTTCCGTCGGCAATCAGCTGCCAGTCGCCTTTTCCGTTAAGGGTAACCTGAATTTCAGTTTCCTCCGGATTTGCCGCAATAAGAATCTTTTTCCAGCTGTCGCCGCAGCGAGTGCCGTCCAGCTCCCAGATAATCGGCTTTTCAGAAATTCCCAGTTTCTTGTTGTCCAGGAAGTGCAGGACGTCATTGCATTCCTGCTGTGTAGAAAGCCGGAGGGCCGGATGTGCTTTTCTAAGGGCAATCAGTTTTTTTACGTAGGAAACCACATCTGCTTTTTCGATTGAGCGCTGCCAGTCAAGGTGGTTGATTCTGTCGCATACGTTGTATGTGTTGCGGCAGAAAGAGCGCTTTCCGTCATCAGATTTCGCAACGTCGTAGATTACAGGATTCTGGTCAAGGATATCCTGTGGAATTTCCTTTGTGCGGCAGAATTCCATGCCGGCATGCAGGATAGGGTAACCTTCGCTGAGAAGCAGCAGGGAAAGTGCCATTTTCTGCATGTGGTCAAGGTACTTTTCCGGCTTGTTCTGCATTGTCATGAACAGCTTGTCGTAGCATGTCATGTTGTCGTGGATTTCCGTATAGTTTACGCTTACCCAGGTCTTAAGGCTCCATGGATTAGGAGCGGCTGTACCTTCGACTTCGGCGTATTTAACCTGATCGTGTTTTACTGCTCCTGTGATTCCGAACTTAACGGCTTCGCGGCGGCTTCCGTCCTGAATAAAGCCGTTCTGCTTGTCGTCGAAAACAGGACCTTTTATTCCGCAGCGCACAGCATCGTTGAAAAGTCCGATGTTCGGCATTTTCTGTGCATTAGTCTGGTCTGCGCTTATCATTTTTCCGGCATTGTACATTTTCCAGCCTTCGCCGTAGATAAGTACGTCCGGCTTGATTTTAACAAGTTCGTTCCGGATGCAGTTCATTGTTTCTGTGTCATGCAGACCCATCAGGTCAAAGCGGAATCCGGAAAGTTTGTATTCCTTGAGCAAGTAAGCAAGAGTGTCGACCATGTACCTTTTGAACATAGGGCGCTCGCTGGCAGTGTCTTCTCCTGCTCCGGAATAGCCTTCTACGCGGAAGAAGTAGCCCGGAACGCTTGTGCCCAATGCCTGGTGCAGTCCGTCATTTACATGGTTGTAGACAACGTCCATGATGATTCCTATTCCGGCCTCGTTGTAGGTTTTCACCATCTGCTTGAATTCTTCAATGCGCACCGCACCGTTGTACGGATCAGTTGAATAAGAGCCTTC
>JAFPCT010000037.1 GCA_017390125.1 Treponema sp. | reverse complement strand
TTACAAAAGAAAGAGCAAAACCAGCTGTATCTTTCGGGGGAAAATACCGGCTTGTGGACATTCCCCTTTCAAACTGTATTAATTCAGGATACAAGAAAATTTATCTTCTTACACAGTACAACTCAACTTCCCTTCACATGCACATCACCAATTCCTATAACTTTGACCGATTTTCTGGTGGATTCGTAGAAATTCTTGCCGCAGAGCAGACCCTTGAGAACGACAGTTTTTATGAAGGAACGGCGGACAGCGTTCGAAAAAGCATGAGCCACTTCAAGGCTCAGAATCCGACTCATTACATCATCCTTTCGGGAGACCAGCTTTACCGCATGGACCTGCGGGATTTTATGGAGAGCCACCTTCATTCCGGTGCCGGAATTTCCATTGCAACGACTACAGTAAACCGGCAGTCTGCCAGCCGTTACGGAATCATGAAGATTGATGACACAAACCGAATCATAGACTTTATGGAAAAGCCAAGTCCGGACCTTGATATTTCCGACTGGAAAATGCCTCAGGAAGTACAGGCAAGCCTTCCGGGCAGTCCTGAAAAAGAATATCTGGCTTCCATGGGCATTTACATTTTCAACGCCGATGCGCTGGAAGAGCTTCTGAACAATTCAGATTCAAAAGATTTTGGAAAGGAGATAATTCCAAACGCAATCGGAAGCCATATCATGAATTCGTATATTTTTGACGGCTACTGGGAAGACATAGGAACAATCCGCTCGTTCTACGATTCAAACATCCAGCTTACTGACATAGACCCGGCATTCAACTTTTACGACGAGGACGAACCGATCTACACACACATGAGAAACCTGCCTCCGTCTAAAATTAACAAAGCTTCGATTTTCGCCACGCTGACAAGCGAAGGATGCGTAATAACAGACAGCATTCTGAACCGCTCGATAATCGGTGTGCGCTCATTCATTGAAAACGGCTGCTATCTTGAAGGAGTCATAATGATGGGCGCCGACTACTACGAAAACAAGATGGCGAAAAAAGCAGATGACAGCCAGGGAATCCCAAGGCTTGGAATCGGGCGGAACTGCAGCATATGCCGCTGCATAATCGACAAGAACGCCCACATCGGAAATTATGTGCGCATAAACGTTGACGGAAAACAGTACGAAAACGGTGACCACGGAAGTTTTTATGCTTCTGACGGAATCATAGTAATCAGAAAAGGCGCTATAATCCCTGACGGAACTGTAATCTAGTTTTATGGGACAGTACGAAAAGCTCGGCGACCTGCTGCGGGAATCTATAGAAAACTCAAAAGGAAAGCCCTGGAAAAATCCCGGCAAAAAACAGGAAGAACCTGTCAAAACAGAAGAAAGCCGGACAGCAGAAATCTCCGTAGAGAAAAAGAAAAAAAATGAACCACAGGGAAAGCCTTCCTGCTGGAAAAAATCTGACGCAGAATTTCTTGCCGTACTGAACCTTGACGATTCGGCGTCGGAAAAAGACGTAAAGGATGCATACCGTAAGCTGCTGAAGAAATACCACCCTGACAACATTCCGAAATATCCCGAGATGCAGAAAACTGCGGCGGAAAAAACCAGAAAAATTGTAGCAGCCTACAGAAAACTTTCTGAAAGCAATAAGAATTAGCTTCTATTCGCCTAGTTTTCTGGAAAGAGTTTTTCTTTCTATACCAAGTATCTCAGCTGTCTTGGACTTATTTCCCTTGTTTGCAGCCAGATTCTGCTCAATGATTATCCGCTCGGCCTCCTCCAGAGAGATTCCAAGAGGCACAGAAACAGTTTCTTCAGAAGAAGCTCCGCCAATATCCTCGCCGAGATCTTCAATGCGGATCTCATCGTCGGAGCACATGACGCTGGCCCCCTCAATGCAATGCCGCAACTGGCGTATATTTCCAGGCCAGTCATACTTGAGCAGAGCAGATTTTGCCTTGGCGTCAATTTTTATATCCCTGCCGTTTTCATTTGAAAATTCCTTAAGGAATGCATCGATTAAAAGCGGAATATCATCTTTTCTGTCCCGTAGAGGCGGAACCTCAAGATGAACGACATTGAGCCGGTAAAACAAGTCTTCACGGAACCTGCCGGCCTTTACCTCTTCCTCAAGATTTCTGTTTGTGGCGGCAACAACCCGTACATCAACTTCAATAGTTTCCTGTCCGCCCACCCTCTCAAACTTCTTTTCCTGCAGGACACGAAGCAGTTTTACCTGGGTAGCCGCATTTATCTCACCGATTTCATCAAGGAAAATCGTACTTCCGTGAGCAAGCTCAAAGCGGCCTTTCTTAAGGTAATCGGCACCAGTAAACGCACCTTTCTCATGACCGAAAAGCTCACTTTCCAGAAGGCTTTCGCTCAATGCAGAACAGTTTACGATGATCATTTCATGTGAACTCCGTGGACTCATATTGTGGATGGAACGGGCAACCAGCTCCTTTCCTACACCAGTCTCGCCGGTTATAAGCACACTGGCTTTTGAAGGGGCAACTTTTTTTATAAGCTCATAAAGGCGCTGCATTTTTGCGCTTTTTCCAATCATGTCACCCTGGCTGCCCTGCACGCCCTCAAGCTCCTGCTTAAGCATTGTATGCTTAAGTGAAAGTTCCCTGCTTTCAAGGGCACGGCGGACAATCATATTAAGCTGATCAAGGTTGAGAGGTTTTGTAAGGAAATCATAGGCTCCGTCACGCATTGCATTTACGGCGGCATCAATTGAACCGTGACCTGTAAGCACAATGACAGGTATTCCTGGATTTTCAACAGTGACTTTGCGCACCACTTCCTCACCGCTTAAGCCGTCCATTCTGAGGTCAGTAATCACAAGGTCAATGTCACCTTTTTCAATAAGGGCAAGTCCTTCCTTGCCGCTTGAAGCAGTCCGGACAGTGTAGTCTTCCATCTCAAAATTTGCGGCAAGACCGTTCCTTATGTTTTCTTCATCATCGATGACAAGAATAGTAAATTTCATGCAAGCCCCCAAATCTATTCAAGAAGTTTTTTGTCGGTCTGCGGCACAGGAAGAATAATTAAAAATTCGCTGCCTTCACCCTTCTTGCTTTTAACCTGAATTTCTCCGGAAAATTCCTTTATTATTTTATACGCCATTGCGCTTCGATGCCAATGACGACGACGAGCTGAGCGCCGACGAGGAGGCCGCCCTGAGCGCCTGGGTACAGGAGCACCCGGAGGTAGAGGCCTGCCTGTCCCGCT
>JAFPCT010000036.1 GCA_017390125.1 Treponema sp. | reverse complement strand
GTACAACTCTTTCCGGAAACCAGATTTTCTCAACGGAAAAGCTTCTTTCCTGCATCAAGCTGAAGTCCGGCGATATTTTCAACCAGGTTAAATTCCACGAAGGCATGTCAGCCCTTACAAACATGTATTACGAGAACGGCTACATGACCAATGAATTTATTCCTCAGGTAAACAAGGATTCTGAGCGCCGCACAATAGGTTATTCCATTTCAATTGTTGAGCGTTCCCGGGCACATGTTGAGCACATCATCATCAAGGGAAATACAAAGACAAAAGAAGAGGTAATCCGACGCGAGATTCCTCTGAAGCCTGGTGACGTATTCAGCCGTTCGAAAATCATGAGCGGTGTCCGAAACTTGTACAATACGCAGTACTTTTCAAGCGTTGTTCCGGAACCTGTTTCCGGCTCAGAGGAAAACCTCATTGACCTTGTGTTCAATGTTGAGGAGCAGTCTACCACTTCGCTTCAGTTCGGTATGACTTTCACAGGAATTTCTGACCCGGATGACCTTCCGATCTCCTTGTATACAAAGATTGAGAATTCTAACTTCAAGGGTACAGGACGTTCTGTTTCAGTCGGTGCGACTATTGCAAGCTCTTCTCAGAACGTGAACCTCGGCTATGCCCAGTCATGGATTGGAAACCAGCCGATTTCCCTCAGCGAATCAATCGGTGTCACACACTCAAAGAGTTCCGCTCTTGCCCTTAACTGGCTTCAGACTGGTGTGCTCGACGATGACTATTACTACATGAAGTATGAGTCTTGGAATGCTACCTTGAGCTCAACTGTAGGACGACGCTGGAATCCTAACTTTGCAATTCTTACGACTACGGCCGGTCTTTCAAACAGCCTTACGGACAACATTTATGATGAGGGCGTTTATACTGTAATTGACCCTAGTATCAATAAGAATGCCAACCGCTTCGGTTTGAAAAACTCTGTATTCTTCAATATTTCTCTTGATAACCGAGACATCAACTACGACCCGTCGAAAGGATGGTTTATAAGCGAAAGGGTAGGCTGGTACGGTCTTCTTCCTGGAGTGGAGCATGAATTCTATGCCCGTACAGATACAAAACTTGAATCATACCTTAAGCTTTTTGATATTCCTATTGCAAAGGGCTACTGGAACTTCAAGGGAGTTCTTGCCTGTTATACTGGAATTACAACTGTTCATCCGATTCCTGGAACTTTGTTCGGTGATGCCAGCAAGGTTTATATTGACGGTATGTTCAACGGCCGCGGATGGACAGACATTTATGATGAGGTTCGCGGAAAGGCAATGCTTTCCAACCGTATCGAGCTTCGCATTCCTATCTTTACCGGTGTAATCGGTCTTGACGGCTTCTTTGATGCCGTTGCAGTAAAGGATGAGCCGAAGGACCTGTTCAATCTGGATCTTAACGATTTCTACTTCAGTTTCGGTCCTGGACTTCGCTTCCTTGTTCCTCAGTTCCCTCTGCACTTGCTCTTTGCCAATAAATTCCGCATTATTGACGGTGAGACTGTATGGGATGACACATGGCAGTTCGTACTTTCATTCAATATTGTAAACAAATAACGATAAGAAGGGTTTTAAAAAATGAAAAATGTGCTTGTTAGACTTGTTTTAGGTTCTTTGATCCTGTTTTGCTGTTCTTTTTCTGTACATGCACAGCAGATTACAAAATTCGGCGTTGTTGATACGGCAAAGGTTTATAATGCCTATTTCCGAAATTCAGCTCCAGTCCGCAATTACGAGAAAAAGAAGGCTGAATTCCAGCAGGAAATCAATAAATATACCGACGAGCTTCAGAAACTTCAGGCAAAAAAAGCTGATTACGAAAAGAACGGCAACGAAGCCCTTGTTTTGAAAACTCAGGCTGAAATTACTAAAAAAACAGATTTTCTTGTTGAATACACAAATGCAAAGAATGTTGAGCTTGAGTCTATGCAGAAAACTTTGCAGGGATCTGACACGTTCTACAACAAATTGTACGACACTCTTTCGAAAGTTGCGGAGGCCGGCGGTTACAGTATGATTTTGAGTCTTCAGCAGTCCAATGCCATACTCTGGTATTCAAATTCTGTTGATGTAACTGAACAGGTTATTGCAGAGCTCGGTAAATAAATGAAAGATGAATCTACGCTGACTCCTGTAATGCAGCAGTACATGTCGCTTAAGAGTCAGCATAAGAATGAAGTTCTGTTTTTCCGCTTAGGCGATTTTTATGAAATGTT
>JAFPCT010000035.1 GCA_017390125.1 Treponema sp. | reverse complement strand
ATCTCAAAAAGTAAGATTATACGCTCAATATGCAAGGCTTACGTATTCTTTTTCCGCGGAACGCCGCTTCTCATGCAGCTTTACTTCGTTTATTACGGACTCCCGGAAATCAACAGGGCACTCACAATAAACAACCAGTTTCTGGCAGCTTTTATTGCATTCGCCCTGAACAGCGCCGCATACTGTTCGGAAATAATCCGTTCCGCAATCCAGTCAATTGACCGGGGACAGTTTGAAGCAGCAAAAGTTCTCGGCTTGAATTACTTTGACACCATGAGGCTTATAATTCTTCCCCAGTCCGTTCGCAGGCTTATTCCTCCAGTAGGCAATGAATTCATCATGATGCTCAAGGACGCTTCTTTGGTTTCACTCATAGCCCTTGCAGACATAACAAAGGTAACCCGAAGCATTCAGTCTTCGACAGCGTCCTCACTTGTCTATATCCCGGCAATGATTCTGTACCTTGTCATCACTGCAGTATTCACCTTGATTTTCCACCTTTTGGAAAAGAAACATTCTGCATACGAGTAATTTCAGGAGAACGACCATGGAAATGATTTCAACAGAACACGTTTCTGCCTCATTTGGAAAACTTGACGTTTTAAAAGATATTTCTGTAAAAATCAACGAAGGCGAAGTTGTCTGCATAATCGGACCAAGCGGCGCCGGAAAATCAACTTTCCTTCGTGCATTGAATCACCTTGAGCACATAACCCACGGAAAAATTTTCGTAATGGGCAAGCTTCTTACCTGGTACGAAAACGGCGTCGGAAAACTTCACCTTACATCAAAGGACCGCCGCGCAATCCTTCTGGACATGGGTATGGTTTTCCAGAAATTCAACCTGTTCCCGCATAAAACAGTGCTTGAGAACACAATGATCGCTCCAATGCACGTTCTTGGCAAAAGCGAAGAAGAAGCAAGAAAACGCGGTATCGAACTTCTTAAGCTTGTTGGTCTGGGTGAAAAAATAAACGAATATCCGAACAGACTTTCCGGCGGACAGCAGCAGCGCGTCGCGATCGCCCGGGCCCTTGCAATGGATCCAAAAATCATGCTCTTTGACGAGCCGACCAGTGCCCTTGACCCGGAGCTTGTAGGAGAAGTTCTTTCTGTAATGAAATCTCTTGCAGAAGCCGGAATGACAATGGTTGTAGTAACCCACGAAATGGGATTTGCCCGTGAGGTTGCAAACCGAGTGCTCTTCATGGAAAAGGGTGTCATTGTAGAAGACGGCTCACCAGAACAAATTTTCCAGCAGCCGAAAAACGACCGCCTGAAGCAGTTCCTTAATGCAATTCTGTAGGTAATCTGGAATTCAAAATTCCGTTAAAACAAAAAAGGCTGACCTTTGAAAATCTTATGAAGCGCACCCCTAAAGTTGGACAAATAAAGTTCAATTTTAGGAGGTGCACTTCAGCACTTCACTTAAGGCCAGCCCTTTTTTTTACATCTTTTCTATAATCGTAATTCCCAGAACTTCCATTCCTTTTGCAAGAACTTTGCTTACCAGAGAAGAAAGCGCAAGTCTTGTCTCAAGAACAGCCGGATCAGATTCAGAAAGAACCGGACATTTTTCATAGAATGAATGGTAGCTGGAAGCCAGTTCGTAAAGGTATGTGCACAAACGATGAGGCTCATATGTTTTTGCAGACTGCTGAACCACAGTGCCCAGAGCCATACATTTTTTTGCAATTCTTTTTTCGTCATCATTTGAAATGACGTGAAGCTCAGCCTTTTTGCCCTGACATTCGCCCTTTGCAAGAAGAGCCTTGCAGCGTACATAGGCATTCTGAATGTAAGGAGCAGTGTTTCCGTCGAAAGCAAGCATGCGCTCCCAGTTGAAAACGTAATCCTTTATACGGTCACATGAAAGGTCTGCATATTTAATTGCACTGATTCCGATTGCAGCAGAAAGAGTCTTAAGGCTTTCTTCTGAAGCTTCCGGATTTTTTGCAAGCATGATTTCCTTTGCCCGCTGCTCTGCCTCATCAAGAAGACTCGAAAGAGTTACAGTTTCACCGCTACGGGTCTTGAAGGGCTTTCCATCCGGACCAAGAACAGAACCAAAGGAAACGTGTGTGAGCTCAACGCTGTCATCGCAGAGCTGTGCATCCCGGGCTGCCTGGAAAAGCATTGAAAAATGCATTTTCTGTCTTGTATCTGTAACGTAAATGATTTTCTTTGCATTCAAAGTTCGGGCACGGTATTCAAGAGCTGTAACATCCGTAGCATCATAGCCGAATCCGCCGTCGGACTTTTTAAGAATAAGAGGTACAGGCTCACCGTCACGGCCCTGGAATCCCTGAGGGAAAAGGCAGACAGCGCCGTTACTGATTTTTGCCTTGCCTTCGTTCAAAAGCCTCTCGGCAACAGAATTAAGCTTGTCGTTGTAGAAGCTTTCACCACAGTAATCTTCGTCTGTAAGAAGAACGCCCATGCGCTTGTACATCCAGCCGAAATGTTTCTTGGACTCGTCAGTAAGAGCCTTCCATAAATCAAGGGATTCCTTGTCGCCGCTCTGAATTTTTACAACACGCTGATGGCTTCTTTCTGCAAAATCAGGATCAGAATCGAACTTAACCTTTGATTCCTTGTAAAGCGCGTTAAGGTCGCTGATTGTATGTTCATTTGAATCCTTCCAGCCCAAATCGATGAGGTGCTCGATAAGCATTCCGAACTGAGTTCCCCAGTCACCGATGTGGTTCTGCTTGATTACATTGTAGCCGAGCTGTCTGTAGGCACGAACAATGGCATCACCGATGATTGTTGAGCGCAAATGACCTACATGCATTTCCTTTGCAATGTTCGGTGAAGAATAATCTACCACAACCCTTTCTCCTGAACCGGTATCAGGAATGCCGAGCTCAGAATCTTCATACACTTCCTTAATCTTTGAAAGCAGATATTCTTTTGAAATGAAGAAATTGATGAACCCAGGCTTTACTACATCCATTTTTTCAATGACGTTTCCAGCTTCAAGAGCAGGCTTTAATTCTTCCGCAATCTGAAACGGAGCCTTGTGCAGCATCTTGGAAAGTGCGAATGAAACGTTCGACT
>JAFPCT010000034.1 GCA_017390125.1 Treponema sp. | reverse complement strand
CGTCGCGGCTGCAGATTTTGCAAGAAAGGCAGGATTCAAGAATATAGAAATCTACGGAGCAGATTTTTCCTATCCCGGCGGAAAAGCCTATGCAGCAGGTTCATATCTGGACGACATATACCAGATGAATCAGAAAAAGAACGCAAACATTGAGACGTCATTTTCAAAACTCATGTACAGGACTGAGCTTTTCCAGAACGAAGAAGGTAATGCCACAACAGAAACCCTTTCATTCTACAGGAAGGAACTTTCTAAATGGGCAGAGAAAAACGGCTGTACAATTCTAAAGAAAGACGGCGTGTATAGAATCAAAGCTCCAGGAAAAAATGAATTTTCGAAAGGCAGCCTCAAACCCTTCAACCAAAAAATGCTGAAGGACTGCATTCAGGAAAAAGCCGGCAGGCTGACTGCAGAAGAATCCGGAGCAGAAGAATTCATTTATTCACTACTTCCGCTTATCTCAAGCATGAAACTTTCCGACATAAAGAAAGGAGACGTAAAAAAATTTGACGTCTATCTCAAACTTGCACTGAATTTCATACTAAGGTATACTGAAAAATATGAGTAAAAAATTTGTTAATGTATATTTTGTACTTTCACTTTTCGTTTTTTGTCTTGCAATTTCCCTTTTTGCGTCAAACATCATTAAAGAATACAATTTTGAAAAAACAAATACCGAACGGGCCTTTAAGGAAGCCGTTCAGGATTTTCAGAAGCAGCCGCTTCTTGCTTCCGTAAAAAGTTTTCAGAACAATGAAAACATTGCCGCTGCAGAAATAATCCGAGGCGGAAAGATAATCTATGAAAAACATGAGGGATTTGACTTTGCAAATCCAGGCTCAATGGTAAAAAGTTTTTCTGCAAAGACAGGAACAGATTCCGAGCCATGCACACTGAACATCGCATTTTATCTTATTAATCCGGATTCGATTTACAGGAACGCAAAAACAGCCTTTGCCATTATTCTCGGTCTCACGGTCCTTACAGCCTTACTGATTCTCCTTAATTCCCTTGAGGAACAGAAGAATCCCCAGAAAGAGCAGGAAGACAGTACAAAAATGCCGGAAACTTCTGAACTGGAAGAAGGAATTCAGGCGGAAGCCGCTCCTTCAGATTACACAGATCAGCAGGAAACTTCTGCACAGGAAGCATACGCCGAACCGGACGCCCAGGAGAAAGCAGAACCTGCAGAAACTGTTGAAAAAACCGAAATTGAAGAGCCGGCTTACAAGCCTCAGCCGGAACCGGCAGCTGAATTTGAAACAGAAGCAATTTCAGAAACACACGCCTTTCAGCCGGAAGAAAGCAATGATGAACAGGAGCCTGCTGAAGAGGTAAAACTTGATGACAAGTTCCAGTCCCTTGAAAACGAAGATATAGCCCTTTTTGCAGAGGAAAAACAGGAAGAAACAGAAGCAGCAGAAGCCGCTCCGGTTCCAGCAGCAGAACAGAAGGAACAGAGTCATCTCGTCCTTAAGCTCAACGCCTGCCTTTCTGACAAGGAAAAAGATCTTTCCCTCTTCCTTCTGAAAGCACCGGCAGCTGACCTAACAGGCACAATCAAAGACTTCCTTTCACCAGGATACTTTGACGCCGGATCTGTGTTTGATTACAACGCTGATACCCTTGCCCTTGTCAAAAGCGGAATGAACATAGACGATGCAGAAACATTTGCATCTGAAGTGCACTCAAACCTTACTGAAAAGCTCGGCGGCCAGATTGCCAAAATCGGTATTTCAAGCAGAGCAACACGAGACATAACAGCAGAACGCCTTATAACAGAGGTCCTTGAAGCTTTGAAACACGCACAGACAGATGAAGAATCCCACATAATCGGATTCCATGTTGATATTGAAAAATACAACGAATACTTGAAAAACTCAGAAAATCAGTAGTTATTTT
>JAFPCT010000033.1 GCA_017390125.1 Treponema sp. | reverse complement strand
TAGGAAACTGGCTTAAGAATTCTAAGCTCAAAAAAACATTTGAACCGCTGAACTTTCTTTTTGAACGCAAGTACATCTCATCTTCATATTTCTACAGCTCACTGCTTGAAGCCGGAAAAATCAAGCATTCCCAGTACCTTCTGCCGGTATGCTTCAATCTTCCTGCAATCATTTTTTCACGGGAAAACACCCTCCAGGTTGAGAACAGTTATACTATCAGCCTTGATCAGCTCAGAAAATCAGGAGCCGAGTTCAACAGAGTGAACAAAAACGGCGCTTATACTTCAATAGGATTCGCTCCTCAGAGCAGCCGGGACTTCCTGTTTACAGTCTCACAGATGAAGGGCGCAAACTTCCGGGAGGAAAAAAACGGTTCGCTTCAGTGGAACCAGGAAAACCTTCAGAAAGCCATTTCGTTCCTGAACCAGTGGATTACGGAAGAGAATTCCAGCCCTCAGGTTGAAAGCGACTTCGTATACAAATATCTTTCCGTTACGGACGACAAGCGCGTTACCGGCGGAAGAACCCTCTTTGCATACACCACAAGCGACAGACTGTTCCAGATGACTCCTGAACAGCTCTCAAAGATTGATTTCCGCTGGCTTGAATACGAAAACTTCATTCCTGTGGACGATTCAATCAAGATGCTGGGAGTCTACAAAAAATCACCTAAACAGGCAGAGGCAGCAGACTTCATCGCAACCTTCTTTGATTCAGAAATGCAGCGTCAGTTCCTTGAAAGAAAGACAAAGATAAGCGCCGACAACCGGGGATTCGGATTTTTCGGCGGATTTTCAACTGTAAGGGACGTTACTGAGCATGTTCTTCCGGGCTACTACACAACTCTCCTCTCAAACATTCCGGAAGCAGGAACCCTGCGTGTATATTCTAAAAAACCGGTGAACTGGGAACGGCTGAAAGAAAGGGTCGTAATTCCTTACATCGAAGAATCTGTCGCTGCTGTGCCGGGCAAAAAAGTCCAGACGGTACAGGAGCGCTACGAAGACCTTAAGAAACTGGGTTACTAGTTTTAATTCAATTTTCTATAAAAATTACTGTAAACATTTTCCACAAGCCTCCGATTATTTAAATGAGCCTTAACAGCTGCATAATTTTTTGAGGAGGTTAATATGTCAGTTTCATTGAACAGCTACAACAGCATTGCCTCGTCTTCAAGCAAGCTGTATGTTCCTGTAAGCAAAAACGCACTTCTATATTCTCACTTCGAGCACGTTTCCGGCTTTGTTGCAAACAAGGGTCAGAACGGAGTTTCAGTTTCCAAGATTCAGATTTTAAACGCATTGATCGACCACCTTTCTGCAGTAAAAACAGGAAAGCAGCCGGCTGCAGTAAAGAATGCCAGCCCTGAGCAGATTGACTCTATGATTGAAAACTATCAGACACAGATCCGCCAGGCAGTAAAAGCAGCAGAAACAATGCCTTATGCAGCCGCAGGTGCACGTCCTGAGGCAGGTATTCTTTTCAGCGTGAACGCATAAACCATTTCTGTATTTCCTATTGAACAGATAGAAATTTCTTCAATCTGGTTATATCCAAACTGATAAAAATACTATATTTTCATAATATCAAAAAAATCAGTTTGGAGAAACTGCCATGAAAAATACAATTCATTTCGTTTTGTTGTCAGCCCTGCTGGCATTAACGCTTGCTTCCTGCGGAAAAAAACAGGAGCTTCACATCTATTCAATAATTCATGAAGAAGAGACCCAGGCCCTCTGCGACCTGTTTACAAAAAATACCGGAATTCCGGCCTCTTACCTGCGTGCAACTACAGGAGAACTTGTAAACCGTATCATCACAGAAAAGGACAATCCTAAAGCCGATATCCTTCTTGGAGGAGCAACTTCCTACCATATTCAGGCTGCTGCGGCCGGAGCCCTTGAGCCCTACGTTTCTCCCCTTGCAGAAAAAGTTCCTGCCTATGCCAGATCTTCAGACGGCACATGGACAGGATTCTGCGTGCTTACTCTGGGAATCGGAATCAACCAGAAGCGCTACGAACAGAAATTCCCTGGAATTGAAAAACCACGTACATGGGACGACCTGCTGAATCCGGCTTTCAAAGGCGAAATCGTACTTACAAATCCGGTTGCATCATCAACAGCATATCTTTTCCTGCAGAATCAGCTCCAGCGCCTTGGCGAAGAAAAAGGCTGGGAATACCTTCTGACTCTTGCTCCTCTTGTAGGACAGTTCCCTGATTCAGGCTCAGCGCCTGCAAAACTCATCGGAACAGGTGAATATGCGCTGGGAGTCTCATATCTTCATGCCCTTTCAAAGTACAAGTCAGACGGCTTTGACGTTCAGCTTGTCGCACCGCCTCAGTCCGTAGGTGACGTTGACTGCATCGCGATTACAAAGAATACAAAGAACCTTGAATATGCAAAGAAATTCGTAGATTTCATGCTTTCTGCAGAAGCACAGACGCTTATGAGTTCCATTGACTTTACTATTCCGGTAAATCCGGACGCAACTCCAGCGTCAGGTTCAATTCCTGTTACAGAAATCGACCTCATCGACTATGATGCAGACCTTGCGGCACGGCAGAAAAATGCAGTGCTCGAAAAATGGTCAGTATCTGTAAAATAAATCAGTCATGAAGAAAATCGACTTCAGGAAAAACAGCCGCTCACTACTTTCTCTCTGGATTCTGCTCACAGCATTCTTTGCATTGTTTGTAGCCTTTCCCCTTGTGTGCGTGCTGCTTTCCGCCAGGCCGGAAGATTTCAAAGCCGTTTTTTCTTCATCAATTTTCAAGGAGGCGATGCGGAACACGTTCTTTGAATGCATCGCCTCTTCCTCTCTGGCAGTACTTACCGGCTACATTTTTGCCTACGCCGTCATAAAAGCCCGGATTCCCGGGAAAAAGTTTTTTGCCATGGTTCCCCTGATCCACCTGATGACTCCCCCTTTTGTAGGAGGGCTTGCTTTTATTCTCCTGATAGGGCGGCAGGGATTCTTTACAAAAACGCTTTTAGGCCTGGACATTTCGCTCTACGGCTTTCCCGGACTTCTGATAGCACAAAGCCTGTGCTTCTTTCCGCTGGCGTACATGATATGCCTTCAGAACCTTGCGGGAATAAACCCGAACCTTGACCAGGCCGCCCGGAGCATGGGAGCCAACAACCTCAAGATTTTCTGCACTGTCACACTTCCCCTTTCCCTGCCGGGAATAATTTCTTCGTTCCTGTTCATTGCAGTAAACGTACTCAGCGACTTCGGCAACCCTCTCATTGTTGCCGGAAGGTTCAGGGTTCTTGCAGTTGAGATATACACCCAGCTTACCGGCTGGCTGAACACAGGGAAAAGTGCTGTTCTCGGAATCACTCTTGTAATTCCGTCCGTAATACTTTTTCTCCTGCAGAACAGGATGCTAAAAAAACAGGGAACCAAAATAGCCGTAAGCAGCGGGACTTTTGCCGCAAGAAACAATTCATCCGGAAAAGCCGCTGACATAATCCTGTCAGTTTTCGTGTATTTCATTTCAATCTGCGTAATCCTGCAGTTTGCGGCAATCATTGCCGGCAGCTTTCAAAAATTGTGGGGAATAGACATGTCCCCGACCCTGAGCCACATGAAATCCGTCCTGTCCGGACGCTATTCCCAGGCACTTAAAAATTCAGCTGTATTCGCCCTTGTTTCGGCGGCCCTAAGCACAGTAATTGCGGCATTTACTTCCTATGCCGTGCACCGCACCAACGTTCCCCTCAGAAAAACCCTGGACACCTTTGCCCAGCTTCCCTCTGCAATTCCGGGAACCCTTCTCGGGCTTTCAATACTTACTGCCTCAGAAAAAATCCACTTGAACAATTCACCTTTTCTGATTGTTCTCGCAATGACGACGGCATTTCTTCCGTTCAGTTACCGGATCATCACTCAGACCTATTCCCTGCTCCGCCCCACCCTTGACGACGGAGCCCGTTCCCTCGGAGCAAACCAGATCAGGACTTTCTCAAGCATAATCGTTCCCCTTTCTGCCGGAGGAATTTTCAGCGGATTCCTGTACGCCTTCATCAGAGGAGCAGGAACGCTGAGCGCTGTAATATTCCTGG
>JAFPCT010000032.1 GCA_017390125.1 Treponema sp. | reverse complement strand
ATCGGTACACCAATTGGCCTTCATGGAACTGTAACGTCCGGCATTGTCTCTGCTGTTGACAGAAAGCTTTTTACATGCGGAGACGTATTTCAGATTGATGCTGCTGTGAATTCTGGAAATTCCGGCGGTCCGTGCATTGACAGCAGAAACAGGGTTCAGGCCATTGTTTTTGCGGGAATCATGCAGTATCAGGGCTTGAATTTTGCAATTCCTGTTGAATATCTGCGGCAGGATCTGCCTTTCCTTTACAACGGGGGAAAGCGTGAGCTGGGCTGGCTTGGCGGATTCGGACACACAAAAAAGGACGGAGGAAAAAGCACCGGACTTGAGGTTCAGTATGTCATGCCGGGCGGAGTGCTTTCTCGGACAGGTGTTGAGGCCGGTGATATAATCATGTTCCTTAACGGTATGAGGGTGAATTCTCTGGAGCAGGTTCAGGACGTAATGCGTAATTTTGGCCCTGAAACTATCCTTTCCTGCGTACTATACCGGAACGGTGAGAACATTGAAAAACTTTTCTGCATTGCGCCTCGTCCGGAGCAGCCTGGTTACGACATATACAAATCTGATCTGCTCAGTTTTTCATTTGTGCCGATTTTTGGAATGGAGCTTGCCCACAGCTCCACGATTTCTAAGAGGCAGTATACTGTCTCAAAAATAATCCGGGGTTCTGCTGCAGACGAATCGGGATTCAGTGAATATGATCCGGTTTATGTTTCCAGCGTTGATTTTAATGAGGATAATTCTGCCATTAGCGTGCAGTTGAATACAAGAAAGAAAAAGAAGGGCTATCTGGATATAACCATGAGAATTGGTTCAGCATTGGACAGCCCATACTATTTTTAAACAAAAGGACTTTTTATGGAAATGCAGTACAAGCGCAACTTCTGTATAGTTGCACACATTGACCACGGAAAATCAACTCTGTCAGACCGACTGATTCAGAAGTCAAAGATTATTGACGACAGAAAAATGAAGAATCAGATTCTTGACAGCATGGATATTGAGCGGGAACGCGGAATTACCATAAAAAGCCAGGCTGTCACAATTCCCTATCATGCTAAGGACGGACATGACTATGAGCTTAACTTTGTAGATACACCAGGTCACGTTGACTTTTCATACGAGGTAAGCCGGGCGATTGCTTCTTGTGAAGGGGCTTTGCTCCTTATTGATGCTTCTCAGGGTGTTGAAAGTCAGACTGTCTCAAACATGTACATGGCAATTGAGCAGGATCTGGAAATTGTTCCTGTAATCAACAAGATTGACCTTCCAAGCGCAGACATCCCTTCCTGCCGCGCCCAGATAGACAAGGAGCTGGGACTTGACGACAGCATGACTCAGCTTGTCTCTGCAAAAACCGGCGAAGGAATAGACGAGCTTTTTGAGGCTATCGTAAATTATTTCCCGGCACCAACAGGAGATGTAAAAGCTCCTCTCCAGGCTCTTATTTTTGACTGCCACTATGACGTGTACCGTGGCGTTGTCGTTCATGTCCGCGTAAAGGAAGGTACTGTTAAAACCGGTGACGTTATCCGTATGATGAGCAGTGGCGCTGAATACAGAGTAGAGCAGTGCGGTGTGTTCAAGATTGATTATGAGGAAACCGGCCGTCTGGAAGCCGGGGACGTAGGTTATATTATTGCAGGTGTAAAGACTGTAAGTGATGTAAGCGTCGGTGATACAATTACCGGCGTTGCAAATCCTGCGGAAAAACCACTTGCCGGATTCAAGGAAGTAAAACCTGTAGTTTATTCTTCGATTTATCCTATGGATTCAAATGATTACGAAGAACTTAAAGGTTCCATTGAAAAACTCAAGCTCAATGATGCCAGCCTTGTATACGAAAAGGACAATTCCCTTGCTTTGGGAAATGGTTTCCGATGCGGGTTCCTCGGACTCCTTCATCTTGAGATTATTCAGGAGCGCCTTGAGCGTGACTACAATCAGGCCATTATTTTTACGGCTCCAAGCGTTCGTTACCGGGTTGAGCTTACTGACGGCACAGAAATGTTTGTGGACAATCCTAGTGAATATCCTCAGGGACGCATAAAGAGCGCTGAGGAACCTTACATCAAGGCAAGCATCATTACTCCTGCAACTTATCTTGGCTCGCTGATGGAGCTCTGCAAAATGAAGCGCGGCGAGCAGACGAACATGCAGTATCTTGATGAAAAACGAGTTGAGCTTACCTATGAGATGCCTCTTGCCGAAGTTCTGTTTGATTTTTATGACAAGCTTAAGAGCTACAGCCGTGGATATGCTTCATTTGACTATGAGGTAATCGGTTACAGACCTACGGAGCTTGTAAAAGTCGACATGCTTTTGAATTCAAAGCCTGTTGATGCTCTTTCATTCCTCTGCTTCAAGGCAAATGCTGCTGACCGCGCGCGAAAAGTCTGCGAGCGCCTTAAGAATGAAATCAGCCACCAGCAGTTCAAGGTTGCTATTCAGGGAGCAATCGGCGGACAGATTATTGCCCGTGAGACTGTAAGCGCATTCCGCAAGGACGTTCTTGCAAAATGTTACGGTGGTGATATTACCCGAAAGAGAAAACTTCTTGAAAAACAGAAGGAAGGAAAGAAGCGCATGAAGATGTTCGGTGACGTAGAGCTTCCGCAGAGCGCGTTCCTTGCAGTTCTCAAGGATAATGAAGCTGACAACTAATTGAGTATCTTCAGGAAGTAATCCAGTTCAATGCGGACACGGTTCAGGAAGTCCTGTGAAAAATTAAGGCGGCATCCGTCCGGGAAGTGCAGGTAAAGGTATTCCCTGTCCGAAAGAAGCTGAGCCAGCCGTTTCTGGCTTTCTTCCGGAGAAAGGTTGATCCTGCCGGTGAAAATGTCTTTTATTTCCTGCAGAGCGCATTTTTCTTCATTTATAAACTCCGTGATCTTTTTGTCGCGGAGTTTGTTTTTTTCAGGGGAAGAGAGGTTTCCTTCTGCGGATGCTCTTTCATTATCATGGTAAATGTCTCCTGCTGCCTCAATGTCTTTCTGCTCAAGTCCCAGAGGAATGCCGCTTTTTCCTGCATCAAACAGATTTTTAGTTCCTGTGTAGCGGTACGCAAAAAGTTCTGCATAGCCGGAAAGGGGAGTGGTGGTATAGAATGTCCGGCCGTCTTTTCCGGTGAAAGGTTTTGCATCCGGGCTGAATGAGGAGACAAAGTTTTCAAGTCCTGAAAGCCTGCAGTTTTTTGTCCTGCGATTTTTTTCATGGAATGAATTTTTTGCATGGGTCTGCCCGCATGAAAATGAAAAATCCAGCCCCGAAACAAAAACCGGAACAGAATCATCAGCTCGGATTTTAAGGGCAAGTTCTACGGCGCTCAGTCCTACCGAGCCAAGGGGAGGAATTATGTTTTCCAGAATCTGAAGGCTCCGGAGTCTTTTGAAAAAGTTTGTCTCTGCGTATTCTGTTGCATAGAAGGCGTTTTTTCCAGGACATAGTTTTGTTACGTTCGGATTTGTACTTGCGCTTACAAAAAAACGGTCGGCACTGTCAAGGGCTCCTGTAAATGCTCCGGCAATCAGATCCTGGGCCTCTTCGCAGATTACGGCATCAGCCTTTATGTTCATGGCTTTTAATGTCTGCAGCACTGCGTCAACTGCAAGAATATAAAATGAACTGCGGTCCTGTTTAATTGATTCCAGGGTTTTAACTGCGCTTTCTCCTGCGCCTATGACGGCAATAGGGCGCTTTACTTTTTCAAAGCTTCTGCTTTTTGAAATCCGCGGAAGATTTTTCAAAATATTTCCTGCGTAACGTCTTCCGAATTTCACAAGAGTAATCCTGTTTTTCCAGAACTGGGCCACTGTGTTCTGGCATGCGGCGTAAAGCTGCTGGTAAAATTCTGAGTGAAATGCAAATCCTCCGGAAAAATCAATTCTGATGCACCTGCGGAATCTGCCGTCGTTCAGAGCAGATATTTTTTCAGGAAGGCTCAGCAGTTCTCCTGCGGGTATGTGCGTAAAAGGAAAATCCGGGGAAAGTTTTCTGCATGGATCTGATTTTGAAAGTTCCAGAAGCCCTGGTTCTGCATCTATGCCGAAAAGACAGCAGTCTTCGGGAAGTTTTTGGACAAGTTCCGGAAGGCCGTAGTTCAATGCCGGGGAAATGCAGAGAATGATTGTGCCGGGCAGAATATTGATGTTCTGTATGAGCGCCAGGATACTTTTCTGGGGATTGTATTTTGAATAGAGAAGGCGTTCTTTGTAATTAACAGAAAAGCCCTGCGAAGTTTGAACCAGGCAGGGCTTCAATGAATCTTTTACCATAGAAAAGAGTT
>JAFPCT010000006.1 GCA_017390125.1 Treponema sp. | reverse complement strand
TGCTTTTTCTGTAAGCAATTATATTGGACTTGCAGAGTTTTTTGACGACAAGCTTTTCGGGCTTGCGGAAGTTATTTTCTGGGACAAGGAAACCGGAAAAAAATACGCATACCATACTTTCATGGGACCAAGCCGCCGCTTTATTCCTATTGATACTCAGGAATCAATGTGTACAAGCTATGCTCCCCGCTACATAAAAATCAGCTGGAGCCGCAGACGCCACAAGCTTTCTCTTTCATTTACTGTTATCGGAGACAAGTTCCGTCCTGCTGCAAAGGCAAAATTCCTTGCCCGGTTCGGTTACGATGACAAGGCTGAGATGCTTTCTGTAACGCCGTCTCCAACTACCCAGAGATGTTCTGCTTCATGGATTGCGCCGCTCAATCTTGAAGGCGGTCTTGCGATGGCAAAGCACCGTCACTACATTAAGGAAATTCCTCAGGAACGGGGACTGGGCCTTATGCTGCTTAACCGCACATATCTTAAGCCCCGGTCTTCAAGCGAAGTTATGTTCGGAATGGTAACTTTAAAAGAACGTAACATAACTTTCATGTATTCAACTTCAACCCAGGGTGCACTGGACGAAGACACATACAACGACAACATGCTTTCAATAGACGGAGACATTACTGCAATGCCGCCTGTTACTATAACCCATCCCTTCGGAATCAGCCGCAAGTGGATTGCTCAGGACACGGAAGGCATGGTTGACCTTACGTTCAATCCGGTTTCTTTGAACAGCCGGACTTTAAACATAGTAATCATGCGCAATGCATATACAACAATCTACGGCTCTTTTGACGGAGTGCTTGTTTCAAAGGACGGCGAAAAAATTGTTTTGAAGAATTGTCCTGGAATTGTTAAGAAAAGTCATATAAGGCTTTAGAGAGGTTCACATGGAAGACGGAAAACGACCAAAGGAAGCTGACTGGGCACCCGGAACATTAGACAGAACTCGAAAGGCAATCGGTGAAATTGATTCTGCAGAAGCCCAGGTAATGGCAAAAAAATTGGGCGGCGAAGTGATGTATGAAAAATCCCCAAGGTCTTCAGGTCCTTCTACAAAAGGAACTGGAAGGATCATCCGCAATGCCACGTCCGGAAGTTCCGGCGGTTCATCGTCGTCCTCTTCTTCAGGCTCATCTTCCGCTTCCTCTGAAGGCGGTGCCAGCGGCAAGGGCAGAAAGCGTCAGGAAGAGCTTCCGATTATTCCTCAGAAATTTGCCCAGCTCATCGACAAGCTTATGATGAGCGAGGAATACGCCATAAAGCCGGATTACGGTCTTTTTAATTTCATAAAGCTTTTCCGGCAGAACGGAAAAGAGCAGGTAATCACTGAATTCTGTACGATTACCCTCAAGCATCATATTGAAAATCTTCAGGGATTCATCACTGTAGTTAAAACTCTCATCCAGATGGCCCCTGCCACATACAAGGCGAAGATTGCGAACGGCACGGAAGTTAAGTTCAAGTTTCTGCGCATGGTTGCCGGCTGGAACCTGCAGACCATTAAACTTGCGCACATTGAGCTTCAGGATTTGCCGCAGCCTTATGTTGTTCAGGATTTGATTCCTTATGTTCGTGCCGTATATAAAATGCTCATTCAGGTTTACTACTACGGCGAAACAAAAATTCCAAAGCTTATCAAGGAAATCTACACCGACGAAATCGCTTATCCGGATGCTCCTCAGGACAAGCTTTCTACAATGGCAAAGGAAGCGATTACTTCCTGGCTGTACATTCAGAATGAAATCATAAAGAAGCTTTATCCGCTCCTTATGCGCATGTGTTCCGATTCTTACGAAGAATTTGAGGACTTCTTTAAGGTAAAGGTTGCCCTTATCCTTAAATTCGTCGGACTTCACAAATATGACCTCCTGCTGCCGGAAAAACCAAAGGCTCCAGGCGAAGGCGAAAAGACAGAGGAAAAGCCGAAGCATGCAGCTCCAAAAAAGCCTCAGAAAGGCATTAAGGACAGCACTGTTCTTACAGGTCTTAACCTGCTGGATCAGCTTTTCCCTAAGGCAGGATTCAAGAACCTTGAAAACCATCCGGATATGTATCCGTATTTCCAGCCTCTTTACAAATTTGACGACGGATTCAACGTGCTCAGTCCGGAAAATCCTCTGCAGGTTACGGTTGTGCTTCTGAAAATCATCGAGGACTGTATTGAAGGTTTCCGAAACATCAACTTCGGAATGCTTTCTGTAGAATCAATGCGCACTGATGATACGATTACCAAGCTTATGGATGACTGGACTGCCTACCGCGAGAACGTTTTTGAGCGGCTTTACTGTTCTCCTCTCCTTGACCTGGTAAATTCAATTTACTCACAGGACGACTTTGAGGCTACCCAGTTCGGAAAGAAACTGGTTACTTCTCTTATGTGGCAGACACAGTGGCACTTCCTGCCTCATTTCAAGGTTGAGCAGCTCACCCTTGAGCGCCCTTCTGACGAAAGCAAATATCCGGCGCTTTTCATGCGTACTGATTTTGCCCGGGCTTATCTTAAGGAAGTTGTCGCACAGTGTGACAACATGGCAAAGACAAGGGGCGCCGTTTCTGCGCTCTCTAACCCATGGGAGCACTACAAGTTTGCGGTTCAGAACGAAGTTTCAAAGCGTCTTGACGTAATTCTTGGCGCAAATAATAATACTCCTACTACAAATGCAAACAATGCAAACCTTTTGAAGTACACTTTGTGCTTCATGGCTGTTCTTGACTGGTGGATCAACAACGAGGAAAGCCCGGCATATGCAGTTTCTCCGCGTCACATCTACCGTATTTCAGAAGAAGACGGAAAACCTAAGTTTTCTGTACCGGAAAGAACTGACCAGAACAAGCTTTTTGCTGAACAGATTAAGGCTGCATTTGCTGCAAAAAAAGGAAAATAACCCCCGATGGATAACGCTCGAATAAAAGAGATACTGCTGGACATTGCGCCAACGGATTTGGATTTTACAGTTACTCAGACAGGCAAGGAAAGCAAACGTGTGAACGGTTTCTACATGCCGGACACCCATGAAATTTTCCTGCACAACAAGAACTTTAAGAGTGAAAATCAGCTTGTGTATACGGCAGTTCACGAGTATACTCATCATCTGACAGCTGAGGAACTTTTAAAAACTACAGGCAATGCAAATTCTACTTACAATGCGAAAGTTCACAGCCAGACATTCTGGGCTAAATTCAACAGTCTTCTTCTGATTGCAGAAGAAAAAGGCTATTACAAGCTGGACTGGGAATCTAATGAGGAGCTCAAGGAGCTTACTGAAAAAATCAGGAAGGATTACCTTGAGCAGAACGGCCGCCTTATGCAGGAATTCGGAAAGCTCCTTATCAGAGCCCATGAATTGTGCAACGAAGCGGACATCCGTTATGAAGATTATATTGACAGGGTGCTTTGTCTGCCGCGGAATACGGCCAAAGATATTCAGAAAGTTGGCGCGGTTGCCGTAAATCCGGCAATTGGTTTTGAAAACATGAAGATAGTTGCTTCTGTGCGCAAAAAGGATGACCGCGCGGAAGTAGAGCAGGAATTTCTTGAAGGAAAGGGGCCGGTAACAGTTCGTGAGCTTATGCGCCAGAAGGCAATGGGCTGCAAGGCAAATACAGCAGACGACCAGAAAGCCAAGCTTGAAAAAGAAAAGACCCGTCTTGAAAAAACAATTGACCAGCTTTCCAAAAGGCTGGAATTTGTGGAGGAGTCCCTTGCGAATCTGTAAAAAAACGGCACTTTCTGCAGTTCTTGTTGTTTCCAGTTCATTGCTTTTTGCTCAGCTTAAAATGCCGGAAATGCCTTCCATGACGAATATTTCTGACGGTCCCAGCATGCCTAGAATTGCAGCGCCAGTTCTTGGCTCAACTTTTTATGTTCCGGGTAACATCTACAACCGCAGAAAATCAGAAGTTATAATTACCAATCCTCAGGGTTCGGATGCTGTAGAAGCGAAAGCTGATTCAGTTTCTGCAGGCAGTGAGGCTGTTACCGCTGTCCTGCGTTCCGGAATGCACCTTACTGCAAGTGATGTGTCCGACCTGGGAGACAACGGTCTTTTCGGCGGCATTTACGGACTTTTGGGCGACGGTTCCGCTTCTTCTGTTTCCAAGGTTCTGGCAACGTCCTCTTCCCAAGATGTTATGCTCCAGCAGATTCTGAAAGAACTTGAGACCTTGAAAACTCAGAACGAAAACCTGCAGACAAAGTTTGCAAAAGAAGGTCAGTCCGGAGTGCAGGCTGTTGCCAACGGAAAACCGGAAAAAGGCGATGCGAGAATCCTTCGCTTTTTTGTAAACGGCTCAAATCTGCTGGATACCTGCCGAACGGTGTATTTCAGCAAAAAGGAGCAGGACGGTTCGTTCCTTCTTACCGGTGACAGAAAATATTCTGCAGACAATAAAAGCCGCGACGAAACTTTCTATCTCCTGTTCAAGGCAGACGGAAACTGCGGAACGACTGCAGGCTACGACGTTGAACCTAAGGTAATCCAGGACTACAAAAACGAATATTCATATCTTTATCAGCTTTCAAAAAAACACAACCTGAAGGCAGAGAAGACCGGAAACCTAGTGGCATTGCGCTGTCAGGAACCGGCATGGAATATGGATTTACTCATTGATATAGGTTCAAATTAATGGCAGTTACCCAAAAACTTACCGACGGCCTTTTGCAGCTGGGCTTTTGTGGCGAAAAACTGGAAGACCTTTCTCAGAAAATGGACAAGTATATCGGCGAGATAATACTTTTCAATTCAGCCTATAACCTTACGAATACCAGCGTTTACGATGAGATTGTTGTAAACCATATTCTGGACAGCCTTTCCGCTGTTTCTGCAATTACAGAACTTCTGCCTGCCGGCTCTTCCGGTGCAGAAGGAGTAAAGATCGGTGACATCGGATCCGGCGGCGGACTTCCCGGCATTCCTCTTGCGGCTGCCCTGCCGGAATATAATTTTGTGCTTGTTGAGCGCATGGACAAAAGGTGCGCTTTCCTTGAAAACTGTGCCGCAATCCTGGGTTTGAAGAATGTTTCCGTATTGAAAAAGGAAGCGGAAAAAGTTCCTCCTGAAAGCTTTGATCTGGCTACGTTCAGGGCATTCCGGCCTCTGGATGAAAAAATGACCAGGACCCTGCTGAATCTTACAAAAAAAGGCGGATTTCTTGCGGCCTACAAGGCAAAACTTTCCAGCATCCAGACAGAAATGGACGGCATAAAAAAAATCGTAGAAACCTATTCCGTTAAAAAACTCACGGTTCCGTTCCTTACAGAAAATTCCCAGGAACAGAACCGTGAGCGCAATCTGGTGGTAATCCAGAAAAACTAATTTGCTATGTCAATTTTTTTAAGGATGGAAACCAGCTTTGCCTTTTCAATCAGGTCGATCGGTCGTCCTTCAACATATTTCTTTGCTTCTTCTGTGAAAAGTCCGGCTGTAACGCACAAACCTTTGTCGCACTTAATGTCCCTCATTTTTGAATGAAGGTCACGGATGTATAATTCTCCGACAGCGCTGGAGCTGCGGAAGAACCTGAAAATCTCTGTATTTTCCCAGCGCGCGGACTGAACGTTGCACATGATTTCCGTACATTCTGCGGTAACGGAAATGTCCTCAATCTTTACGAATGAACCCTTGTAGTAGGTTGTAATGAATTTTCGGCACAAAGTTACAAAGTCGCTGGTTCCGCTGATAAGGTAAGCCTGCAGGTTGGAATTCTGCGTAAGCTCCTGATAGCGGGTTATCAGCGAAGGAACGTCCCGGTAATTCGGTGTGATTGAATTGATCTGACGCAGGTAACCAAGGGCCTTTGCAATTGCGTTCTGTGCGATCAAAGTATGAGCAAGCTTGTACAGGATTGTTACCTTGATCTCTGGATTAACGTTTTCAAGCTTAAGGGCAATTTCGTAATCCTGAAGAGCCTTTTCGTGCTGCTGGATTTTGTCGTGATATGTACCGGCCGCAAGGCAGGCCTGGGCGCCGTAAGTCGGATCCGGGCGCAGATGCATGAACACCTTGATTGCCTTGTCTGCCATGCCGGATTCTTCCATGGCCGTTGCCATGTAGAAAAGTGATTCTTTGTTTCCAGGATTTTCTTCGCACACCTTTTTCAGGTATGGAAGGCTTTCCCGGTATTTTTTTGCCTGGAAAAGGGAAAAGGCCAGAATCTGGTGGATTTCCTGATTTTCCGGGTTTATAAGGGCGGCACGTTTCATGCAGCCGATTGCTTTTTCATATTCTTTTTTTACATACAGAACTTTGCCGATGTAGAAGTTTGCCTCGTAGTTGTTCGGTTCCTTTTTAAGGACGTAGGCGAAAGCCGCTCCCGATTCATCGATTTTGTCTGTCTTGAATGCACATACGCCGTATCTGAGGTAGGCCATTTTATCATCAATTTCCTGATGCATGTTGGTAAGCTCCATCAGGCTTTTATAGATGGGGTATGACTTTGCGTAATCAGGCTGATTGTAATAGATTTCTCCCAAAGCTAAGAGAGCTGGCACATTTCTTGGATCGTGGGCAAGTTTTTTTGTTGCTTCTCTGATTATGGCAGAATTATTCTTCTTTTTGCCGGATTTGCCGTTGCCGCCTGAACGGTCGGATCTTCCGGTTACCATAAGGAGAAGAAGCAGGATACTTGATCCAAAAATTACGGCAATAAGTACAGCAGCTGTCATTTTTTCTCCCTTAATTCGTCTACAAATTCTTTTATCTTTTCAAGAGCGATTTTGATCTTATCAACGGCTGTGGCATAGCATACGCGTATGTGTCCTTCGCCGCCCAGTCCGAAAACGCTTCCCGGTACAACAGCTACGTTGTATTTCTGGAAGAGCTTGGTTGCAAAATCTTCGCTGGAAAGTCCTGTAGAAGTAATGTCCGGGAACATATAGAATGCGCCCTTTGGCTCCGGAACAGGAAGTCCCATGTCGTTGAATGCCTTTACCATAAGGTTTCGTCTCTGCTGGTAGCTTACGCGCATTTTCTCAACGTCCTTCCAGCCGTTCTTAAGGCCTTCCGTTGCGGCGTACTGGCTGAAAATCGGAGCGCAGATTGAGTTGTAGCCGTGAAGCTTTACCATCTGGGTAATAAGGTCTGCCGGTGCGGCAATGTAACCGATTCGCCAACCGGTCATTGCGAATGACTTTGAAAATCCGTTCAGAATAATCGAATAATCTTTCATTCCCGGAAAAGAACCGATTGAGACATGCTTTGCGTCTTCGTATGCAAGCTCACAGTAGATTTCGTCGCTTATACACCAGATCTGTTTTTCAACGCAGAGTTTTGCAATTTTTTCAAGTTCAGAAGCAGGAATCATTGTGCCGGTCGGGTTGTTCGGCGAACACATCATGATTGCCTTTGTTTTTGAGGTAACGGCTTTTTCAATCTGCTTTGCAGTCGGGTAGAAGCCGTTTACGCTCGTGTCTATTGGCACTACAGTTGCGTCGCAAAGACGGGCAAGAGGAATGTAGTTTACATAGCAGGGCTGGCAGACGATGATTTCGTCTCCCGGGTTCAAGATTGCCCGCAGAGATGCATCTACGCCTTCGCTTGCGCCTACTGTAACCAGAATTTCTGTCTCCGGGTTATAGTACATGTTGTAGCGTTCCATGTAGCGGCAGATTTCTTCACGCAGCTCAATAAGTCCGCGGTTTCCGGTATAGGAAGTGTGGCCCTTTTCAATGTGATAGAAAGCCTCTTCTCTCATTCCCCATGGAGTCGGAAAATCAGGTTCCCCGACGCTGAGGGAAATTACGTCATCATGACCGATGAGCATCTCAAAAAATTTTCGTATGCCGCTTGGCGGAATTTCCGTCATAGCCCGGCTGAATTTATCTTCTCGTGTGTTCATATAATATTCCTGTAACGGGGCGCCTGCCCCTCGCTGGCATTTCATTGCCAGCTGCCCCCTCTCCTAGGGACTCCGTCCCTAAAACCCTGTTCTATGCCTGAGCTTCCCTTCGGTCGCGCTCATCGGCAACATAGACAATGTCGTTTTCCTTGTAGGTTTTTAAGATGAAGCATGTTTTTGTTGAGCGCACACCGTTTAGTGTTGCCAGTTTGCTTGAAACAAAGAATGCCACGTCCTGAAGGCTGTCGCCTTCAACGATAACCTTGAAATCGTATCCGCCGCTCATAAGGAAGAGCGACTTTACCTGTGGAAAACGGTATATTCTGTCTGCAAGCGCATCAAATCCGTGCTCACGTTCAGGAGTTACCTGAAGCTGGATTTCCGCACAAACCTTGTCTTTTGTCTCGCCTGATTTTTCAGGATTTACGATGGCCGCGTACTTTAAAATTACTCCGTCATCTTCAAGTTTTTTGATTGCCGCGGCGACTTCTGATTCAGTTTTTTTAGTCATTGCCGCAATGTCTTTTACAGAAAGACGGGCGTTCTGGCGCAGTAAATCAAGAATTTCTTCCATAAATAAAGCCTCGTAAAATTTTAAAATCTGTACAATTTTATCTTTTTATCGGCTTTTTTACAATGCGTTTGCCAGGCGGTTTACGGTTTCTTTTATCCGCTCTTTTTTTATGCCGCTGTAGTTTACTATGAATGTGGAAAGACTTTGGGCTGGGGGAGTTCCGTAGTAGAAGTCGGCCAGAAGGGGCAGGTTTATGTTCTGCTCCTTAAGCTTTGTTTTTATGAGGTTAATTGATTTTCCGGTTTTCGTTTTCAGCAGAAAGTGAAGGCCTGCCTCCTCTTCCTGTATCTCCGTGATTTTTGAAAGTCCGCTCTGATTTATTGCACCGATAAGTTCGTTCCTCAAGTTCCTGTAATAGTTTTTCATGCGGATAAGGTGTTTTGCGTAGTGGCCTTTCTGCATGAATACTGCCAGAGTGAACTGCTCAAAAACGCTTACCGGGCAGGAATAAAAGCCCATTTTTTTTCTGAAAACAGGAATAAGCTGGGGCGGCAAAATCATAAAGCTCAGGCGGAAGGAAGGTGCCAGAGTTTTTGAGAATGTGTTTATGTATATAACCTTGCCGTTCTGGTCGGAAGAAAAAAGGGTCTGCAGGGGCTTTCCGTTAAAGCGGAATTCGCTGTCGTATTCGTCTTCGATTATGTAGCGTTCCGGCATTTTTGCGGCCCAGGAAAGAAGTTCCCTGCGGCGGCGTACAGGCATTACGGTTCCAGTAGGAAAATGATGGGCCGGCGAAACGTGGGCAATCTGGGCGCCGGCTTTTTCCAAAAAGTCGGGATTCATTCCCTGGGGATCAATATCTACCGGCCTGCATTTTGCCCCGTTCAAGTTGATTACAGAAGCCACTTTATGATAGCCGGGATTTTCTACGGCATAGGTTTTGTCCTGTCCCAAAAGCTGGACTACCATAGAATACAGAGTCTCTGTACCGGCGCCTATTACGATTTGAGCAGGAGAAACCTGCATGTTGCGGAATTCAGAAAGGTGTTTTGCAAGGGCAAGACGAAGCTCAAAAATCCCGTTCACGGATGAGCGATGAAGGAGCCGTTCGTTTCCGCTGTTAAGCACTTCCCGCATTTCATGAGCCCAAAGGCTGAAAGGAAATTTTTCAAAGCCGGTGGAATTGCTGGAAAAATCAGTAAAAAATTCCGGTTTTTCAGGAATTTCTTCCAATTCGTTTTGATTTGAATTCTTTTGAGCAGATTCAGCGGAATCAGACTTTTCGTTTTCCTCTTCCGGATGAATGTCCGTAACAAAAAAGCCCTTTTTCTCAATGGAATAAAGGTAACCTTCCTCAATAAGCTGGGAATAGGCATTCTGCACCGTGATAACGCTTACCCCCAGATGCTCAGAAAGGGCACGTTTTGACGGAAGCTTTTCATCCGCAGACAAACTCCCGCTCAGAATCTGATTTTTTATAGAGGAGTAAAGATATTCACAAAGCCCGGAATTGCCCCGGCTTTCAAAATCTACAGTTATCATGGCGATGACTACATTTAAGCGTATATATCAGAAAAGTAAAAGGTTTATTTTGATTCAAAATGTGATACAATGAAATTATGACAAATGTAGTATTATCAAATGTTTTTGTTCAGATTTTTGCTGTTGGTACGATTTTTACATTCCTGCTCAATCATTTTCTTGAATTCATTGATTTGAGGGCCAGGCTCAGAAACGGGGGAAAACTTCCTGCTGAGCTGGAGGAATTTCCTGCGGCTCAGGTTTTTGACAGAGAAAAACTGGCTAAAATCAGTGCCTACGAAAATGCAAAGTATTTTCTTTGGATTCCTGATTCACTGTTAGGGTTCGCTCTCACTTTGATTCTTGTTTTCAGCGGTTTTTATCCATGGCTCTTTAATTTTGTCTGCCGGTTTACTGGTTTTCCAAACGGTTTTATGAGCACCTATTTGTGTGCCTTCGCCTTTTTTGTTCTGGCAGGAATTCCAAGTTCGATTCTTTCGCTTCCTTTTGCTTTGCTGAAGGAATTCGGCATTGAGAAGAAATTCGGATTTTCAAAGATGACTCTTTCTCTTTGGATTGCAGACCAGGTGAAGTCATTTTTGGTTTCAGTTGTAATCGCTGCTGTTCTTTTGGCCGCTGCAGTGGGAATTTTTATTGTTTTCCCGAAAAGCTGGTGGATTCTGCTTGTATGTCTGCTGTTCCTGTTTTCGCTTGTGATGCAGGTTCTTTATCCTCTTGTGATTGCTCCGATTTTCAATAAATTTACTCCCCTTGAGGACGGTGAGCTTAAGACTAAAATTTCTGCTCTTATGGAAAACCTTGGGTTCAAATCCAACGGAATTTTTGTGATGGATGCTTCCAAACGCAGCGGTCATTCAAATGCTTATTTCGGCGGCTTTGGAAAGTCAAAGCGCATTGTCCTTTACGACACGTTGATTAAGCAGCTTGAGACTGACGAGCTTGTTGCGGTTCTTGGACATGAACTTGGACACTATAAGATGCACCACATAATCAGAAAATTCTTTATTTTGATTCCTATTGAATGTGCCTTGATGTACGTTCTGTTCAGGATTGCCCAGAGCACTTTGATTTACACTGGATTTGGCTTTGCCTTTGCGGACGTTCCTGTAGAGGCCGTTCAGTTCATCGGTTTGTTCCTTGCAAATCTTGTTGCCGGTTCAATATCTGAACTTATCATGCCTTTGATGAGCTCTCTTTCCCGGCACGATGAATATCAGGCAGATGCTTTTTCTGCAAAACTTACAGGCAGCCCGGACGCCCTTATTTCAGGACTGATAAAGCTTAACAGCGAAAACCTGAGCGAGCTTCTGCCGCCAAAACTTTATGTGTTCTGGAATTATGATCATCCTACATTGATTGAGCGCATCCGTGCCCTGAAGGCTGCAAAATAGTTTGTGCCCGCAGGATGGGTTTATTCTCCGGCAAGGGCAAGGACTGGATCTAGTTTTGCCGCCCTTGCCGCCGGGTTCAATCCGAAGAAGATGCCTACGAATAGTGAAAAAATGAATGCTATAATGCATGCCGGCCAGCTTACCACATAGGAAAGTGAGCGGACGTATTCGATTGCAAGGCTGATTGCTATTCCAAGGAATATGCCGGCAATACCGCCGATAAGGGTTATTGCTGCTGACTCCACCAAAAACTGGCGGCGTATGTCAAAAGGACTGGCGCCCAGGGCTTTTCTTATACCTATTTCCTGACGGCGTTCCGTTACTGTCACGATCATTATGTTCATTATTCCGATGCCGCCTACCAGCAGGGAAATTGCCGCTATGGCGCTGAGCATCATGCTCATTGTCTTTGTTATGGAATTCATCTGGTTTATCATAGTCTGCATGTTCATTACGTTTACAGAATATGAGGTGCCGGTGAGTTTTTCACAGTAGCTTTCCAGGGTGGAAACAAGTTCTGTGGCTTTTTCCGGGGAAGCAGCCTGAACCATTACACTTGCGGCGCTGGGGTTAGGTGAAATCTTCTTTGAATAGAATCCCCGGGGAATGTAGGCGGCGTTGTCTGTCTGTTCCATCCCGCTTGAATTTTCAACAAGAACGCCGATGACCTCAAACGCAAAGGAGACCGTGTTCGTCGTTACAAGGATCATTTTGCCTTCTCCGTCCCCGGCAGGAAAGAGCGCCTGGGCAATTGTGTGGCCGAGAATGATTTTCTGCGTGCCTTCCTGGTCATCGGTTACGTTTATGTAGCGGCCGTATTCAAGGTTTATTCCGTACATTTCCAGGTAGCCGGTTTCTACTGCGGCGCAGTTTACTGTTGAGCTTGTTTCTCCGTACGAAACGGTTACGTTCAGGGTGTTTTTGTACCATATTTTTTTAATGTTCCGCACGTTGTTGAAAAGCGTATCCCGGAATGATTCGTCAAAATTGATTGTTACTGCATCACGGCGGCGGCGCATGAATCCGCTTGTAATGCTTACGACATCCAGTCCGCTTGAACCGAAGGCATCCTTTACCTGCTGGGTTGAGCTTGAGCCCATGCTGGTAATTACAATTACAGAGGCAACCCCGATGATTACACCCAGCAGCGAAAGAAGGGTACGGGTTTTGTTCCGGCGGAAGTTCTGCAGAGCGTCAATAAAATCTTCAAACATGGCTTTTCCTCAGCTTCGTAGAATTTTCTGGTCTGACTGAATATTTCCGTCCAGAATCCGTATGCAGCGGTCAGCACTTTCTCCGATTCCGCTGTCGTGAGTTACGATTACAACTGTTGTTCCGTTTCTGTTGATCGTGCGGAACAGTTCCATTACTGATTTTCCTGTTTTGCTGTCCAGGGCGCCGGTGGGTTCATCTGCAAGAATTATATGAGGATTGGTGACCATGGCTCTGGCAATGGCAACCCTTTGCTTCTGTCCGCCGGAAAGCTCATGGGGACGGTGGTTTATCCGGTCTGTAAGCATGACTTTTTCCAGGACGCTCATTGCAAGGGGAATGCGCTTATGCCGTTCGATTCCCTGATACCTTAATGGCAGCATTACGTTTTCAAGAACGCTGAGCCCCGGGAGCAGGTGGTACTGCTGGAACACAAAGCCGATGGTGCGGTTTCTTAGGGCGGCAAGTTCTTTTTCTGTCATTTTGGAAGTTTCTCTGCCGTCGATTTTTACAGTTCCGGAAGTAGGGCGGTCAAGGCAGCCTATCATGTTCATGCATGTGGATTTTCCTGAGCCGGAAGGTCCCATTATTGAAACGAATTCACCCTGATTTATGTTAAAGCTTATTCCACGCAGCGCAAAAACATCTTCCTCGCCCATGCTGTATATCTTCCGCACGTTTTCCATGTAAATTACTGAATTATTGCGGTCAACGCTCATACTAAAAGCCTCCCGGCGGTGGGCCGCCGGCACCGCCTTTTCTGCTTCCTGACGGCATTCCCGGAACTGCCCCCGGCCTCATTCTGTTCATGCCGGAAACCTCTGCCTTGCTTTGAGCCTTAAGGATTTCTCCTCCGCTCAAGCCTTCAAGGACTTTTACAAAGGTTTTTCCGTAGGGCTGAACCTTTACGTCTATGCGTTTTCCTCCGGCAGTCTCAACGTATGCCTTGTGGTTTTCGTAGGCGACGGCATATTTTTCAACAACGATGTTTTCCACTGGTTCTGTAATCTGTATTTTTCCGGTGAATGAATAGTTCGGAAGAATTTCTTCCGGGAATTCGTCTATGCGGATTTTTGCCTTTACCACTGTCGCGCCCCGGCTGGTTACTTCGCCGATTGCCGGCCAGCTTACTACATAGCCTTCCACTGTGGTGCCGCTGTATGCCGGAAAGGAAAAGCTAACTTTCTGCCCCGGCTTGAGCTTTGATACGTCTGTTTCTGCTATTTCAACTTCCGCCGTAAGGTAGTCTATGTTTACCAGCGTTCCCACTGAATCCTTTGCCTCCAGTGAATCTCCTGCAGAAACGTCAAGGTCGGCGATGATGCCGTCAAAGGTGGCTGTTACCTTGCGGTCCTCGATTTTACGAAGAAGTGAAAGCCTCTGTTTTTCCTGAAGCTCATATTCTTTTTTAGAACCGGTGATCTTTGTGGAAGCCATGTCGTAGTCAAGTTTTGCAAGGTTGTATTCCTGCTCTGTTGCATCCAGCTGAATTATCAGGTCGCCTTTTTTTACCCGTTCTCCCTTCTGAACGTAAACTCCAAGCACGGTGCCGTCTCCTAGTGCCTGCAGGGTCTGTTCTTCTGCCGCAGATACTGTGCCGGCAATTTCTATGCAGTTTTCATAGGTTTCCTTTCTTACCTGATAGACTGTAGAAGTCAATTCATTTTTTGAAAGGAGCTTTCGTGTAACTGCAAGCCCTGATGCAATTAAAACAAGGATTGCTCCCCCTGCCGCCGCAAGTTTTATCTTCTGTTTTTTTGTCATATATGCCGCCTAGTTTTCTGAGTCCGAGAATTCATAATCCCGGCAGAAAAGCAGTTTAGTTGAAGTGTTGTAGATTATCAGGTCTATGTTGTTTATGAGCAGTTTAAGCTGGTAAAGATCTTTGTTTGCCCGGGCATTCAGGTATTCGCTTTCCTTTACGATTCCGGCGCTGAACCATTTCTTCTCATCTTTCTCAAGTTCGTTCCAGAGTGCAAAGGTTTCTCCGTTGTTTTTTTTTGACCACAGGATTGATTCAAGTTCCGTCTGCTTGTCCACGATGTCTGTTTCGTAGTCATCTTCCGCTGCCTGAATTGCAATCAGTTCCTGTTCTTCTGTAAGCGCGGTGGTTTTTTTTGTTATTTTTCTGGTGCGGAAAGTGTTCGGCTTCAATGTTGCCGAAACAGAATAAACCGGGTTTGTTTCCGATGAGAGGGGAATGTTAACCCCGGCGCCAAGGGTTAGTCCCTGCCAGGTGGCGTTCAGCCCTACATCTACAGTATCAGATTTTTCTGTGCTTACGGTTGTTGTCCTGCCGTTTTCCGTTGTCGAAGAGCTGGTAAAACTTGTGTTTGAATTTTTAAGAGTATAGCCGCTGCTTGCTGAAAGGGAAAAATCCCTGTCGGCCTTGCGCTCAAGCTCTGCGATTTCATGGCTGTAGTTTGCGCTTTCAATTTTTTTGTAGTCGCTTTTTTTGAATGAAAGTATGTCCACCGGCTCTGTTTCCGGAATTTCAGAAGGAAGAAAATCTTGGGGAGAAGTTCCGGATTCAAATGGCTCCCCGCATTTTGCGGCAAAAACCGCGCAGTCATGTTCCAGTGTGCGGATTAAGGTCTCAACTTCATGCTTGTCGGAAAGAACCTGCATTTCTGCCTGCCGGTATTTTGAGGAGCCGGTGGAATAGCCTTTGGCCTTTATTTCGTCAAATGTGATTGTATGGTCGTACAAGTCTTTCTGTTTTGAGACAATTGAGCTTGCTGAGTTAAAAAGTTTTTTCAGTTCGTTGTAGTATTCGTTTTCTGCTTCAAGAGCCCGGTTCTGGAAAGCCCGTTTTGATTCAAGTTCGGAGCGGTTTGCCTTCTGCAGGCTTATCTTGCGGTTCAGCATGGATGAGGAAACAAGGTCAACTCCCATGGAAATGTTTGTGTCAGATGAATTGTTCTCGCCGTTGGTAATTTTTACAGAAGAACTTGCAGAAAGCGAAAGGTTTGAAGCCTGGGGAGCTGAAAATTTTACAGAAGGGTTTATGGAAATGCTGTTTCCGTCATCGCTGAAGGTAAACCTTGCAGTTCCTGAAGAAAGCTGAATGTCCAGGCCGTTTTCTATAGATGTTTTTTTTGAAGAAAGCTGGGTCTTCTGGAATTCCAGTGCAAGACGCTGCAATTCCAGATCGTTCATAAGGTAGTTTTCCAGTTTCGGCTCTGCTGCCAAATATGAAAAACAGAAAATCAGCAGTAAAGTAAAAATCAGGTTCTTCATATTAATATAAAAAAAATCAGCCGGTAGAAGTTACTTAGCTTTGCCGAAAAAAAATCGGAACAAGCTCAGAAAAATTCACGGCAATTCCTGCCGCCGCCGCAAATGTTCCGATTGAGCTTCCTATTGAAGAAAGCAGGAACACCAGAAGAATTCGGAGCAGCTTGTTCCTGAAGAATCCTTTTATGCTGGCTGCATCCTGAGAAAGGTTTTCCAGGTCTTTTACCTGAGGCTTTTCAATCAAAGCCTGTACTATTCCTGTAAGAATTCCCACTCCGATGAAAGGGCAGAGAGAGGTAAGGGGCGCCCCGATGAATGAGACAAGGAGTGTAAGGGGATGTCCGCCGGCAAGAATTGCTCCCAGGGCAGAAAGTCCGCCGTTCCAGAGGATCCAGCTGAAAACCATTTTCTGGCCGATATCTTTTCCGCCGATGTAATATCCATAGGCAATTACTGCGACGATAAGCAGCGGAATGATCCACATTGCAATTTTGGAGCCGATTTTTTTCGGCGGTATGTTTTCGATTTCCGAAATATCGCCGGAAATTTCGCCGGATGCAATTTTTTCAAGGTTTGCAAGAACGCCGTCCATGTGGCCGGCTCCGATCACTGCAACAATGTTGTTTCCTGTGCAGTTCCAGATTTTGCTTGCTATGTAGAAATCTCGTTCATCGATAAGGACCTGTTTTACGGCAGGCATAGATTCTGCCAGCTCAGAGAGCATTGAATCCATTCCAGAGCTGCCTTTCAGGTTCTCAACCTCTTCCCTTGAGATTTCTTCGTTGGAAAAACTGCTTGCAAGAAGCGCTGAAAGGAGATTTACTTTTCCGGAGCCAGAGCTTTTTGCCCATGCCCGTCTGAAAGTAACCTGAACAGGCCGGTCTACCAGAAATACAGGAACGTTCATTTCTTCGCCAGCTTTTATGGCTGTCATCATGTCGGAGCCTGAATTTACCCCGAGGTTGTTGCCCATGCGCTTCTGCATTGATGCCATTACGAGATTTGCCAGGAGCAGAAAACCTTCGTTTCTGCGGAGAATTTTGATTACATCAAGCTCCCGGTACTTCTCCGGATTCTTGATTGAATCGTAGCGCTTTTCATCTAGCTCCACGGCTACGGCATCAGGATTGATTTCGTGAATCACATTCTTTACTTCAAAGATGCTTTCCTGAGAAACGTGTGCTGTTCCGATGAGCGTAATTTTTCTTCCGTCTTTTTCAAAAGTTTTCTGTGTCCGAGACATAGTTTTTCCTTACTGAAGGTAGTTTACTGCAAGGCCCATTCTGCAAGTCTGTATTCAAAAAACATAGGAGTCTGCATCTTTGTTATCTTGTTGTAGTAGTCTGCAGAAACTTCCGGGTGACCGCGCATTGCATAGTAGAGGGCAAAGTAGTACATCATTTTTCCGCGCTTGTTTTTGTCAGTGATTTTTTCAAGTTCCTTTGCAATTGAATTTTCCAATCCAACCGGTCCCTGATCCTTGTATAAACGAATCATATTATAATCGATTGATTTTGAAAAGTTCATGTCCTGCTTGTTGCCGGCTTTTATGTAAAGGTCTGCCATTTTTTTAGCTTCAAAGCTGTTTTTTTCCATAAGATAAGTTGCAATTACCATAAGCTGGTACGCAGTCGATGAGCTTATGGCATTCGCCTTCATGAAGTATTCTCTTGCGACAGCCCAGTTTTTCATGTGGAATTCCAGGATGCCGATTTCTTCGAAAGCAAAATAATACTTTGGATTTGTCTCCACGATTTTGTGGTAATCCTTCAGCGCTTCCTCGATTTTGTTCTGCTCGTCGTAAAGACCGGCACGGTAGGTATAGCCTAGGAAGTAGTCCGGCTCAAGCTCGATTGCCTTTGTCCATGATTTTTCAGCATCTGCAAATTTGCCTGTGTTTCTCTGGTACTGTCCCAGATCAATCCAGTAGTCAGAATTCGAAGGGTTTAGCTTGATTGCCTTTTCTACGTTCTTGATTGCATCAAGATAGTTTTCGTCTTCGGCAGCAAGTTTCCCAAGGTAAAGGTATGCCTGGCTTTCATCGGGGCGGTATTTCAGAAGTGACTCAAAGTCTGATTTTGATTCCTTCAGGTTTCCAAGGTAGTAGTTCATCTGACCGCATCCGAAAAGCGCCTCTTCATTCGAACGGTCGCGGACAAGAGCCTTTTTGTAGTATCCAAGGGCAAGCTTGTATTTTTTGCGCAGTGCCTGCTGGTTTCCCAGAATGTTGTTTGCCACTGCGTTGTACGGGTCCAGGTCAAGGAGTGATTTTACAGCGGAAGCAATTTCCGTCTTGTTTTTGCCTGCCATGGCAATTTCGGCATTCATTTCAAGAACATCTATGCCAGTGTTTCCTGAGTCCATAAGTTTTTTTGTGATGTCGCTGGCCTCATTCAGGCGGTTTACGGAAATGAGCAGTGACGCGTGCAGAAGCTGAAGGTCTACGTCACTTGCAAGATTTGCAGGAATTGTGTCGTAAAGTTTGATAGCGCCGTTTATGTCGTCTTTCTCAAGATAAGACTGTAATTTTTCTGCAAAACTGATGGTCTGTGCATTAACGGTAAAGGCACCTCGGTTTACAGCAAAAGCCAGAATCATAGTGATTAAAAATAATTTTGTTCTCATTTCTACCTCAATCTTTAGACAGTTTGATACGGTTGATTGAAAGCTTCTCAATCATTAAACTAGAATTTAAGATGTTCACACAAATATTAAGAAAGTCACTCACACTTTTAATAATTTATGCCGTTTTCATTGTCGGCATTTTTATCTTTCAGTTTAAGAATGATTTGATTATTTCGGAAAAATTCGGAAATCTTCACGTTTCACTGTTGGAATCTGTTGCTGATGACAGCTCCAAAAGCCTTAAGAATAAGTTTTCACTTATGTTCAATGGGATTACTTTTAACGGAAGTGATGAAAAACCTGCGAAAGCAAAAGTTGATTCAAGGGAAAAGAACGTAAGTCTTGTCTCATGGGAAAAACTTTCTCCTCTTTCATGCCGTCTTTATTTTACAGATGACATTGCCGTAACATTCTCTGTAAGCGACGATACTCCTAAGGCCCAGCTTTCAATTGAATCAAGCATGCCTAAAAACGTAACGGCTTTTTCTCTGCCTTATGGTTTTGCCGCAGGTGCTACGCTGGCTTCTCTGAGTGATACAAAACTTCAGGTTTCTACTAAGCGCATGGACTGGGAGCTTTCTGCCGGCGACATTGACCATAACATCATCATGTTCACTCAGAAAGACCGCTTTGCTTCTTACGTTTACTACAATAAGGCAAGGGCGTTCAGCTTTGACATGACCATCGGGCTTGATGCCGCATCCCAAACAACATACGAGGCAACTGTGGCAAGCCTGAAGAACAACCTTATTGCTTCTTTCAATCAGTCCCAGTCAAACGGAACTGTAATCGAAGAGCAGGAGACTGTAGCCTATGTTGCCACAATGGCCGAGCGGGGACGCTACAATGAGGCTCTTGATGCCGTTCCTGCAAGCTTCAAGAAAAGCACTTCTCGCACATATCTTTCTGCTCCGTTCTTTGATACGCTTACCCGCGTGAACGAGGCTCTGCAGCTCCAGCTCAATTCTTATGGAAATCTTATTACCCGTGCAAACGAATCAGATTCTTTTGACATTTACAGCACAAAATTCATCGCGGACTACATGTGCATGCATCCGGGCTCAAAGGCAATTCAAAGACTGTTTGAAAGAACAGTGGCCGCAGATTTCGAGAACCTCTCCGTACAGCAGGCTGCTGCAATCCTTAACGTATACAATGAGCTTGCCCAGAAGAATCCGGAGCTTTCCCTTGGTCTTAAAGAGGCTGCCCTTAAGTGTACCGGCAAAATAGAATCTGCTTGTAACCTTGATTCAAATATCATCACCTTGAGCGAAAAAGGAACCTTCCTTTCTGTTGTTCAGGGGGTTCTTGCCGGTGACGCCCTTGTTCGTTACGGATCTTCTGTCGGAAACGAGGCTTATGTTTCCTGCGGACGGCTTATAATCAATTCTTACCTTAAGGAAAATTCTTCGTTTGATCTGCGTACTCTTGGCGAACTTTACCCTATTGTAGTGCACGGAAATTCATACCTGCCGCACTTTGAGGTTCTTGCATTCGACAATAATCAGGTTGTATGGGTCTGGACTTGTGCTGAAAATGTAAGTTATGTGAACGACAATGCCGGAACGATTACAATTTCAATCAGCTTCCCGCTTTCTTATTCTCATTACCTGATTTTGAATGGAATCGAGCCGTTCAAGTCAATCTTCATCTACGACATTCCGTTCCGAAGCGACTACCGCTTTGAAACCTACAACTCTTCTGGTTACGTTTATCAGCCAGACACAAAGTCTCTCCTGCTTAAGTCCCGCCATAAGTCAGAAGTTGAAACCATCCGGCTTGTATCCAAAAATGCCGCTCTGGAAAAAACTGCTGAATCAGAGGCTGCCGCAGAAGAATCACAGGAATAGCAGGGAGAAGCTGAATAGTTTTTTACTGTTTTGCTTTTTTCTGAAGGCTCTTTGTGTTCCGTTCCCAGAAAACGCCGTCGGCATATCCCTGAATGGATTTGTCGCTTTCTGCCATCTCAAGACGCTTCTGCGCCCATACGCAGTACTGTTCGTTCATCTCTATGCCGCAGAAATGCCTTCCGAGTTTTTTTTGCGGTAACTGCGGTTGAGCCGCTTCCCATGAAAGGATCAAAGACCATTTCTCCGGCATTTGAGCTTGCAAGAATCAGTTTTGCCAGAAGTTTTTCCGGCTTCTGAGTCGGATGGGCTGTGTTTTCCGGCATGGACCAGTATGGCACGGAAATATCATCCCAGAAGTTTGAAGGAAAGGTATTGCGGAATTTGCCGTCTTCTGTTTCTTCCCAGTCTTTCGGTTTTCCGTCAACTTTATAGGGAGCGATTACTTTTCGTCTCTGCTTTACGGCTTCGATATTGAAAGTAAAGTCATCCCCTTTTTGAACTGTCGCGAACCAGATGTCTTCCATTGCGTTTTTCCAGTTGTGCATTGCGCCACGGCCTTTTTCCCGCTGCCAGGTAATTCTGTTCTGAACGGTAAAATGCCGGCTCAGGACGCGCTCAATTGCGGAGGAGCTTTTCCAGTCGCAGCATATGTATATAGACGCATTTGGTTTCAGCAGAGGTTTTACGGCAGAAATCCATTCTTCTGTATATTTTTCATAGGATTCGTAGTCCAGCTGCCTGAAGTTATAGCTGCCGAACTGTTTGTCAATGTTGTAGGGCGGGTCGGCCACAAGAAGGTCCACAAAGAGCCGGGGAAGCTCAGGCAGGACAGAAAGGCTTTCTCCAAGCAGGATTCTGTCTGTAATTTTGGAAAGGGAATATGATTCTTCCGGCGAAAATCTGATGCACCGGGAAAGGTATTCTTTTCCTTCTTCAACAGAAAGATCGATTGTTTTGTTTTTTTCTGACTTCATGACTGGTTCCATAGAGGCCCTGTTATTTTAATATTGAAACGTCAAGGCGGTTGAATGGAATTTCTATGCCTGCTGCGTCAAAATCTTTCTTGATTGCCATGTATACGGCGTTTTTTGTCTCCGTTAAATCCGACGGATTAAGCCAGACTGCAAGAACCATCTTCATTCCGCTGTCCAGGAAGCCGTCAAACCATGCTTTTGGAGCCGGATCTGTAAGGACAGTCGGGCATTTTGCCGGAACCTTCAGAAGAATTTCCAGAGCTTTTTCCATGTCGGTTGAATAAGACACGGAAAGTTCAAAAAGAAAACGCCGTACAGGGAAGAAACTGTTGTTCTGGAAGTTTGAATTTATGATGGCCGAGTTTGGAATACGGACCATCTGGTTGTCCAAGGTATGAATTCTTGTGCTCAAAAGCCCAATTGAATCTACGGTACCGGTAATTCCGTTTACAATTACAACGTCTCCGACTTTCATGGCTTTTTCACCAAGAACAAAAAGACCGCTGATCAGGTTGCTTACGGAAGTCTGGGCTGCAAAACCAAGGGCTACTCCGGCAATTCCGGCAGCTCCCCAGATTGCGCTGAGCTTTATGTTGAGCATGTTCATTACAATCATCAGGATGATGATGTATGAAATGTAGTTCAGGAGTTTTCGTATGAGAACCGAATGGTGCATGCTGAGTTTCTGCTCCGGGACTTTTTTAATTGACCGTTTTATGAAGTAAAAGCCAAAGAGTATTGCGACAATCAGAATCAGAGAGCCTGAAAGCTTAAAAAGGTTGTCCCAGGTCAGGATGTTTTTCATAATGTAGTCACATTGGTCTGTCAGTCTGTGTATTGTGTCGTTTGCGGCATGTGCAGCTGCGTCCTGGAGTGAAGAAGATGTTTCGTCGTTCATTTTGAATCTCCTGATGTATTGAATTTGCATATGTCATTGATGAGGCAGTTCTGGCAGTCCGGCTTTTTTGCAGTGCAGACATAGCGTCCGTGCAGAATGAGCCAGTGATGGGCGTGCATCATGTATTCCTGTGGAATCCGCTCAAGAAGGCTTTTTTCCACAGTTTCCGGCGTGTTTCCTTCTGCAAGCCCGATTTTTGGGCATATCCGCAGCAGGTGAGTGTCTACCGGCATTGTAGGCTGGGAAAAGACTACGTTCAGAACAACGTTGGCAGTCTTTCTTCCTACTCCAGGCAGACTCATAAGCTCTTCCCTGGTAGCCGGAACCTTGCCGTTGAAATCCGAGCACAGTTTTTTGCTCAGGGCAAGCACATTTCTGCTTTTTGCCGAAGTGAGTCCGATCGGGCGTATTATCCGTGCGATTGTTTCCTGCGGCAGAAGGCTCATTTTTTCCGGAGTGTCGGCAAGGGCAAAAAGCTCCTGCATAACTTCATTTACACGCCGGTCAGTAGTCTGCGCGCTGAGCACGACGGCTACAAGGAGCGTGTAAGGTGAATTGTAGTTCAGTTCCGGTTTTGGTTCCGGGTTCCGGGCCTTGAAGCGCTCAAAAACCTCGGAAACCTGTGCCGCAGAAAGCAGTTCCATTATTTTACGTTGTCTTTCAATTCCTGGACTTTGTCAGTCTGTTCCCATGGGAACTCTGTGCGTCCGAAATGACCGTATGTTGCAGTCGGTTTGTAAATCGGGCGGCGGAGATTCAGGGTTTCGCTGATTCCGGAAGGAGTGCAGTCAAATACTTTCTTTACAGCAGCTTCAATCTTTGCAACAGAAACTTTTTCTGTGCCGAATGTTTCTACCATGATTGAAACCGGGTAAGGAACACCGATGGCATATGCAAGCTGAACTTCCGCACGACCTGCAAGGTCAGCGGCAACAATGTTCTTTGCAATGTAGCGTGCCATGTATGCGGCAGAGCGGTCAACTTTTGATGGGTCTTTTCCGCTGAATGCACCGCCTCCGTGACGACCCATTCCGCCGTATGTATCAACGATGATTTTTCGTCCTGTAAGTCCGGCATCTCCGTCCGGTCCGCCGGTAACGAATTTTCCTGTAGGGTTGATGAAGTATTTTGTGTTTTCATCAAGAAGTCCTGTAGGTTCAAGAACAGGCTTGATTATCTGTTCGATGATTGTCTTTTTAATCTCATCGTACTCAATGCCTTCTGCGTGCTGGTGAGAGACAACGACAGTGTCGATTCTGAGCGGTTTGTATCCGTCGTATTCGATTGTAACCTGGCTTTTTGCATCCGGGCGGAGCCAGTCGATTTTTCCAGTTTTTCTGAGAACTGTAGCGGCACGCAGGATTTTGTGGGCGTAGAAAATTGGAGCCGGCATAAGCTCCGGAGTTTCGTTGCAGGCAAAACCGAACATCATGCCCTGGTCTCCGGCACCCTGCTGACCTTTGTATTCTGCAAGTCCTGAGCCAACAACGCCCTGGTTGATGTCTGCAGACTGAGCGTGAAGCTTGTTCACAAACTTGAATCTCTTTGCGTCAAGTCCTACGTCTCTGCTTGTGTAGCCAATGTCTTCCGCAACTTTTCGGGCAATTTTTTCAGCTGTTTTTTTGATGATTTTTGAATTCTTTTTTGAATCTTTTGTGAATCCGATTTCTCCACCGATAAGAACGAAATCAGTTGTTGCAAAAGTTTCGCATGCAACGTGTGCGTTCGGATCGAGCTCAAGACAAGCATCAAGAATTGCATCGCTTATCTGATCGCAGAGTTTGTCCGGATGTCCTTCTCCTACAGACTCCGATGTGAATAAATAGTGATTGTTTTTAGACGGGAAAATTTCCATGATAGGAACTCCTGTTTAGCAGATTTTCGTCTTTTCATAAGAAAGACGGCCGTTTGCAAGTTGGATAAATCAACGGCGGATTTATATTTTACGCATCTAAAATACTTCAAATAAAAAAATACTTCAAGAGAAAATTAATGGCTGGCTATAGAAATTACTTATAAAAAAAGCGTTGTACATTTTTTTGTAATTGGTATATACTAAAAAAAGTTTTACAAAATATAGCAGTTCATAAAGTGAGGAGATTTATTTTATGTCACTTAAAAAAACATTTTCAAAAGATAAGACAAAGTGCAGCGTAACTTTTACTGTTTCTGCAGA